>NZ_JBLEBI010000131.1:0-19708 GCF_047340315.1 Streptomyces sp. AF1A | reverse complement strand
CGCAGCACCCCGCGTCGGTTGGTGGTGGTCACCCGCACCATTTAAGGGGTGAAAGGTAAGAAACGACCCTATTGGCCCGAATCGGTGACGATTTCGGGTCGCGTCCAGGGGAATGCCCCAGGCCGGGGGGTCGCGCGCCCCGGTGCACGCCGTCGGGCTAGCGGTCGGTCACCCGCATCTCGAACCAGGTGGTCTTACCGCGCGGCAGCAGGTCCACGCCCCAGCGGTCGGAGAGCCGGTCGACGAGGAACAGTCCGCGGCCGCTCACGTCCATCTCCTGAACCGGCATCAGGCACGGCAGCCCCCGCGAGGGGTCGCGGACCTCGACGCGGATCCAGCCGGTGCGGCGGCGCATGCGCAGGCCGAAGACGCGGGCGCCGGTGTGCCGTACGGCGTTGCCGACGAGTTCCGACACGAGGAGCACCGCGTCCTCGGTCAGCTTGGGGGTCAGCCGCCAGGTGCGCAGGACGACGACCTGGGCGAGCCGGCGGGCGGTGGCCGCGGACTCCGGGAGGGACGGCAGGGGCACCTCGTGCTCCGTCGGGTTGCCGAACAGTTCGAGCACCTTGAGCGCCTGCTCGTCCTCGACCGTGGGCGACCAGCGCGCCGCGGCCGCACGGCTGTGTCCCCGCGGCTGTTCGATGCCCTCCAGCCCCGCCATGCCCCCATGATGGCCGTCCGGAGCCGTCTTGGGGGCCGTTCCGGGGGAATACGCCCCTCGTACGCTCCCGGTCCACACTCGGCGAATGGCATATGCCGACGGCATGTCACTGACCGGTAGGCCCCCTCCGACCTGCGGCGACGGCTCGCTTTCGGGCAATCGACAGGTTCCCTCGACAAGACAGGCTTAAGGTTGCCTTAAGGCTCCCATAATCCGCCCCATCGAGGGACCCGGATGAGACACCGTGTCAATTGCAAGTCCCCGCAGGGAAGTTCATGTCACGGATCTCAGAGGAACTTGGCCTTGCCCGGCCCCTCCTCGACGAAGCTGCGCATGCCCCGCTCGCGGTCCTCGGTGGCGAACAGGCCAGCGAACCAGTTGCGCTCGACGGCGAGCCCGGTCTCGAGGTCGGTCTCGATGCCGGTGTCGACGGACTCCTTGGCGGCGCGCAGCGCGATCGCCGGGCCCTGGGCGAGCCTGGCAGCCCAGGCGTGCGCCTGCTCGTAGACCTCGGCGGCCGGGACGACCCGGTCCACCAGGCCGATCGCGAGGGCCTCGTCGGCCTTGACCTGACGGCCCGTGAAGATGAGGTCCTTGGCCTTGGAGGGGCCGACCAGCCGGGGCAGGCGCTGGGTGCCGCCGGCGCCCGGGATCAGGCCGAGCAGGATCTCGGGCTGGCCGAGCTTGGCGTTCTCGGCGGCGATGCGGTAGTCGGCGCACAGGGCCAGTTCGCAGCCGCCGCCGAGCGCGTAGCCGGTGATGGCGGCGACGACGGGCTTGGGGATGCGGGCCACGGCCGTGAAGGAGTCCTGCAGGGCGCGGGCGCGCAGGACCATCGCGGTGTGGTCCATGTTCTGCATCTCCTTGATGTCCGCGCCCGCCGCGAACACCCGCTCGCCGCCGTAGATGACCACGGCGCGCACGTCGTCGCGGCGCGTGGCCTCCTCGGCGAGTTCCTTCAGCCGGTCCTGGGTGGCCACGTCCAGCGCGTTCATCGGGGGACGGTCCAGACGGAGAGTGCCGACGCCTTCGGCGACTTCGAGAGTGACGGTCATGGGGCTCAGGTTAACGGCCACTAACGGCAGTGGGCCCGGTGCCGTAGGTCACAGCACCGGGCCCGTACGTCAGCCGGGGCTCACTTCGTCCAGTCCGCCCAGGACATGTTCCACCCGTTGAGCCCGTTCGCCGGGTCCACCGTGCGGTCGTCGGAGTGCTTCACGACGACCACGTCGCCGATGATGGAGTGGTTGAAGAACCAGGCCGCCGGGGTGGAGCTGTCGTAGCCGCCGCGCACGTCGCGCAGGCCGATGCAGCCGTGGCTCGCGTTGTAGTTGCCGAACGCGCCGCCGCCCCAGTAGTTGCCGTGCGCGAAGGTGCCGGTGGTGGTCAGGCGCATGGCGTGCGGCACGTCCTTGATGTCGTACTCGCCGCCGTAGCCGACCGTCTCGCTGTTCATGCGGGTCACGGTCAGCTTCTCGCTGATGACCATCTGGCCGTTCCAGGTGTCGTAGCCGGGCTTGCCGGTGGTGACCGGGATGGTCCTGACGACCTTGCCGTCCTGGGTGACCTTCATCGTGTGCTTCCTGGCGTCCACGACGGACACCTGGTTGCGGCCGATGGTGAACTTGACGGTCTTGTGCTGCTTGCCGTAGACGCCGTCGCGGCCCTCGACGCCGTTCAGGTCGAAGTCGACGGTCACCTTGGTGCCCGCCTTCCAGTAGTGCTCGGGGCGGAAGTCCAGCCGGTCGTTGCCGAACCAGTGGCCCTCGACGTCGACGGCCGGCTCGGTCTTGATCTTGATGGACTTCTCGACGGCGTCCGGGTGGGTGATGCCCCGGGTGAAGTTGACCGAGAACGGCATGCCCACGCCGACGGTGGAGCCGTCCTCGGGGGTGAAGTAGCCGAGGAAGGTGTCGCGCGGGGTCAGCGTGGTGAACGAGGAGTCCTCGGCGGCCTCGCGGCCCGCGGAGTCCTTGGCGACCGCGTGCACGGTGTACTTGGTGGACGCGGCCAGATGGGTCGACGGCGTCCAGCTCGCGCCGCCGTCGGTGATCGTGCCGTCGACCTCGGTGCCCTTGGAGTCCTTGACGGTGACCTCGGTCAGCTTGCCCTTGGCCACGCCGACCTTGAGCGCGCCGCTGGTGTCGACGCCGGTGGCACCGGACTTGGGCGAGATGCTGATGGCGGCCGTGGACTGCTTCGCCTGCTGCGTGGCGGAGCCCTTGCCGTCGCCGGCGCCGGCGCCGGAGGCCTTCCCCCCGCCCCCGCCGCACGCCGCGAGCGACAGCACCAGGGCGCCGGCTATGAGCCCCAGTCCCCTACGGCCGCGCCGCCCCGCCACCGACGCCCCCGATATTGGCCGCGTGTTCAAGTTGTTCTCCCCTCGCCGGGCCTGCTCAGGCCCGCTCCCCACCATTCGGTGCGCGCATATTAACCGCCTGGTTTTGAGCGGGGTGTCAGGTGAATGTCACCGTTTCGTCGCAACTTCCGCCCGGCACCCCGCGCCCCCGAATCGCGCGCTCCACCTGGCTATTTCACCGCGCCACCCGCCTTCCACTCCTGCCAGCCCATGTTCCAGCCGCTGAGGCCGTTGTCGGGGGCGACCGTCTTGTCCTTGCTGTGGACGACCTCGACGACGTCACCGATCAGGCTGCGGTCGAAGAACCAGCCGGCCGGGGTGTCCGAACCGCCCCCCTTGACGTCCCTCAGGCCCACGCAGCCGTGGCTGACGTTGGCGCTCCCGGGGGCGTCCGGGCTCCAGTAGTTGCCGTGCAGGAAGGTCCCGGAGTCGGTGAGCCGCATGGCGTGCGGGACGTCGGGGATGTCGTACTCGCCGCCGAAGCCGACCGTCTGGCCGTTCATGCGGGTCTCCTCCAGCATCTCCATCACCACCATCTTCCCGTTGTACGTGGGGTGCTCGGGCGCACCGGCGGTGATCGGGACGGTGGCGAGCAACCGGCCGTCGCGCCGCACCTGCATGGTGTGCTTCTCCACGTCCACTAGGGAGACCTGGCTGCGGCCGACGGTGAAGGAGAACGTCTTCGACTGCAGGCCGTAGATGCCCTTCGCCGCTTCGACGTCCCGCAGGCGGAGGCCGACGGTGACCTCGGTGCCGGGTTTCCAGTAGTGCTCGGGGCGGAAGTCCAGGCGGTGCCTGCCGAACCAGTGCGGGCGGATCTCGACGGGGGGCCGCGCCGTGACGTGGACGGCGCGTTCGACGGCGGCGCGGTCCGTGACGTCCGTGCTGAAGGAGAGGGAAACGATCATCCCGGTGCCGACGGTGGCCCGGTTCTCGGGGGTGACGTAGCCGATGAACCGCTTGTCGGGGACGTAGGTGGTGAAGGTGGTGTGCCGGGCCGAGCGGCGGCCCTGGGAGTCCAGGGCGACCACGTCGACGGTGTACTTGGCGGCGAGCGCCAGCCGGTCGTCGTCCGGCCGCCAGGTCAGGCCGTCGGCACTGATGTGCCCGGGGACCGGCGAGTCCTGCGCGTCCTGCGACTTGACGACGGCCACCTTCTCCAGGCGCCCGCCGGGCAGCTTGATCCGCAGCCGCTGGTCGGGGCGGACGGCCTTGCTGCCGTCGCCGGGGGTGACTCGGATGACGTCCTCGGGGGCCGGTGGCTTGCCGATCGGGGCGCCCAGGCCGAGCGGCCCGGAGCCGCCCGCGGTGCAGCCCGCCAGCAGTCCCACCCATGTCAGTACGGCGGCCAGCGCGGCCCCCGCGCGCCGTGCGCGTCCTTGTAGGTGCCTCACACCTGACTCAACGACGGGGCCCGCCCCGGGGAAACGTGAGTGCGACCCACGCACTGGGCAGAACTGTGGGAAGGACGACACGTTGGGGAGCCGCCGCGCCCGCGTCGCCACGCCGTCGGGGCGCGGCCGTGCCGTGGTCGGAGTGCCGACGGGCAGGTCCGCCCGCTCGGCGCGGTGGACTGCGCCGCCCCCGGGCCGAGCCACTGAAAGAGGGGCCGACAGGTGACGAGCGCAGCCGAGCAGCGGGCACCGGCCGGGGAGCCGGCCGCCGGGACCGGGCAGCAGCCGGCCGTGGTGAACGGCGCCCGGCACCCCGTACCGCCCGCCCCGGCGGTGTGGCCGGGTGCGCCGACCCCGCTGGGGGCCCGGTTCCGGGTCGGGCCGGACGGGGTCGCGGGCACCAACTTCGCGCTGTGGGCGGCCGGGGCGGAGGCGGTCCGGGTGTGCCTGTTCGACGAGGGCGGCCGGGAGACGCAGGTCCCGCTGACCGAACTGACGCACGAGATCTGGCACGGCTTCGTCCCCGGTGTGATGCCGGGACAGCGGTACGGCTACCGGGTCGACGGCCGCTGGGACCCGTGGACCGGCGCCCGCTGGAATCCGGCCAAGCTGCTCCTCGACCCCTACGCGCGGGCGGTGGACGGGGAGTTCCTGCTGCCGCCCGAGGTGTACGGGCATGTGCGGGACTGGCCGGAGCAGCACGTCGCCGACACCGTGCGCGACGACCGCGACTCGGCGCCGCACGTGCCGAAGGGTGTCGTCGTCCACGACGACGACGACTGGTCCGACGACCGCCGCCCCAAGACGCCGTGGGCGGACTCGGTCATCTACGAGCTGCACGTGCGCGGCTTCACCAAGCTGCACCCGAAGATCCCGCCGGAGCTGCGCGGCACCTACGCCGGGCTCGCCCATCCGGCCGCGCTCGAGCACCTGGTCGCGCTGGGCGTGACGGCCGTCGAGCTGCTCCCCGTCCACCAGTTCGCGCACGAGGACCACCTGCTGCGCCGCGGCATGAGGAACTACTGGGGCTACAACTCCATCGGCTACTTCGCCCCGCACGCCGGCTACGCGGCCTCCGGTACGACGGGCCAGCAGGTCGGCGAGTTCAAGCGGATGGTCCGCGCGCTGCACGCCGCCGGCATCGAGGTCGTCCTCGACGTGGTCTACAACCACACGGCGGAGGCGGGCGAGCTGGGGCCCACCCTGTCCCTGAAGGGCATCGACAACCGGGGCTACTACCGCCTGCAGGACGACGCCCGCCGCTACGCCGACTACACCGGCTGCGGCAACACGCTGCACGTGGTCCGGCCCCAGGTGCTGCGGCTGATCACCGACTCGCTGCGCTACTGGGTGACCGAGATGGGCGTGGACGGCTTCCGCTTCGACCTCGCGGCGGCGCTCGCCCGCTCGATGCACGACGTCGACATGCTCTCCCCCTTCCTCGCGGTCATCGCGCAGGACCCGGTGCTGCGCCGGGTCAAGCTCATCGCCGAGCCGTGGGACATCGGCTCCGGCGGCTACCAGGTGGGCGCCTTCCCGCCGCTGTGGACGGAGTGGAACGACCGTTACCGCAACGCCGTGCGGGACTTCTGGCGGCACGCCCTGCCGGACGTGCGCGAGATGGGCTACCGCCTGTCCGGCTCCAGCGACCTGTACGCCTGGGGCGGCCGCCGCCCCTACGCCTCGGTCAACTTCGTCACCGCGCACGACGGCTTCACCCTGCGCGACCTGGTGTCGTACGAGACGAAGCACAACGAGGCCAACGGCGAGCACAACCGGGACGGCACGAACGACAACCGCTCCTGGAACTGCGGGGTGGAGGGCGAGACCGAGGACGAGCGGGTGCGGGCGGTGCGCCGCCGCCAGCTGCGCAACCTCCTCACCACCCTGCTGCTGTCCACCGGCGTGCCCATGCTGGTGGCCGGCGACGAACTCGGGCGCACCCAGCGCGGCAACAACAACGCCTACTGCCAGGACAACGAGACCAGCTGGCTGGACTGGTCGCTGCTGGAGGAGCCCGGCTGGCGGGCGCTGTTCGAGCTGACCTCCCGGCTGATCGCCCTGCGCCACCGGCACCCGGTGCTGCGCCGCCGCGCCTTCTTCTCCGGCCGGGCCCAGACCGCGGACGGACTGCGCGACCTGGCGTGGTTCACCTCGCGGGGCGCGGAGATGACGGAGGGCGACTGGTTCGCGCCCGCTGCCACGCTCGGCATGTACCTCTCCGGGCGGGACATCCCGGGCCGGGACGAGCGGGGCGCCGCGGTGATGGACGACAGCTTCCTCGCGGTGCTGCACGCGGGTGACCGCCCGACCCGCTTCGTGCTGCCCGGCCCGCCGTGGGCCGAGCGGTACGAGGTGCTGGTGGACACCTCCCGGGAGGACCAGGCCGAGCCACCGGGTACCGTCCACCCGGCGGGCACGGAGATCACGGTGCCGGCGCGGGCGGTGCTGCTGATGAGAGTCGCCTGACCCTGTGCGGCGGCTGTGCGTGACACGGCTCACATTCGCCGGGTGCAGCGCCGGAGGGGCCCCAGGGCCTTTCTCCAGGTGTACACAGCCGGCGAGGACGGGACCGTGGGATGGGGCAGCGTGGGGCCGGTGAGTACGACGCGTTCGTGGCGGCCCGCTGGTCGGCGTTGTTCCACCTGGCCCGTCTGCTCACCGGGGGCGATCGGCACCGGGCCGAGGACCTGTTGCAGGAGTCCTTGGTCAAGCTGTGGTTCGTCTGGCCGAAGGTCGCCGACGAGGCGCCGGAGGCGTATGTGCGCAAGGTGCTGGCGCGGGCGGCGGCCCGTTCGGCGCGCCGGCGGTGGTGGGGCGAGCGGCCCGTGGAGGAGCTGCCGGAGGTGGCGGCGGCCGGCGACATGTCGGCGACCGTGGCCGAGCGCTCCCGGCTGGAGACCGCGCTCGCGCAGCTGACTCCCCAGCAGCGGGCCGCCGTGGTCCTGCGCTACTACCAGGACCTGCCCGACCGGCAGGTGGCGCAGACGCTGGGATGCCCCGTGGGCACCGCCCGGTCCCATGCCTCGCGCGGGGTGGCCCGGCTGCGCCGGCTGCTGGCCGACGTCATCGAGCCGGTGGGGTGAGGCACACGCCATGAAGCACCTGGATCGCACGGATCACCTGGACCCGGACCCCATGGACCACTTCGAGCGTCAGCTGACGCGGCTGATGCGCACCACGCAGGAGCATGCGCCCCTCGAGGCGCGGCACCGGGACCGGCTCCGCGCGGGGGTGCGGGCCCGCCGCCGGGTGCGCGCGGCGCGCCGGGCCGCCGGTTCCGTCCTCGCGGTGGCCGGGCTCGGCCTCGGCCTGTTCCTGTGGCCGCACAGCCACACCGACGACCGGCCCACCGCGCCCCGCCCCCGCCCCGCGACGAGTCCGGCGCCCGAACCGAGCACCTCGCCCAGTACGTCACCGAGCACGTCGCTCACCCCGAGCCCGCCCGGCACGACCGGCACCGCGACGCCGGACCCCTCGGACACGACCTCCGAAACGCCCGTGGGCAGCGGGAGTTCGGCTTCGGTGACGCAGGAGCCGCCGCCCGCCACGGCCACCACGCGGAAGGCCGTCAGCAAGCCGTCGGCCACCGCCACCATGAGCGCATCGGCCGGTCCGTCGGACACTCCCTCCTCGGTGATCAGCCCGAGCGGCTGACGCACGCCCTCACCCGTCCGCGCGCTTTCGCCTACCCGACCATACGGAACAAACGGGGAACAACGTGATAAACCTCCGACCAGGCCGGCCTCCGGCCGCGGTACCGGCGCCCCGGTGCGCGCCCCTGCCGAACCACCACGACGAGCCCGTTGTGGACGTGGTCGTGCCGGTGTTCAACGAGGAGAAGGACCTCGAGCCCAACGTCCGCCGGCTGCACACGCATCTGCGGGACACCTTCCCCTATCCGTTCCGGATCACCGTCGCCGACAACGCGAGCACCGACCGCACCCCGCGGATCGCCGGCCGGCTGGCGGCGGAGCTGCCCGAGGTGACCTCGCTCCGGCTGAGCGAGAAGGGCCGCGGCCGGGCGCTGCGGGCGGCCTGGTCGGGTTCCGGGGCGCCCGTGCTGGCGTACCTGGACGTCGATCTGTCCACCGGCCTGGACGCGCTGCTGCCGCTGGTCGCCCCGCTCATCTCCGGCCACTCCGACCTGGCCATCGGCACCCGGCTCGCGCCGGGCGCCCGCGTGGTGCGCGGGCCCCGGCGCGAGGTCATCTCCCGCTGCTACAACGTGCTGCTGCGCTGCACGCTCGCCGTCGGCTTCTCCGACGCGCAGTGCGGGTTCAAGGCGGTGCGCCGCGAGGTCGCCGAGCGGCTGCTGCCGCTGGTGCGCGACGGGGAGTGGTTCTTCGACACCGAGTTGCTGGTGCTCGCCGAGCGGGCGGGCCTGAGGATTCACGAGGTGCCCGTGGACTGGGTCGACGACCCCGACAGCAGTGTGGACATCCTCGCCACCGCCCTCGCCGACCTGCGCGGGATCCTGCGGATGCGGCGCACCCTGGCCGCCCGCCGTCCCCGGACGACCGCATGACCGCGATCCTGCCGCGGCTGCGGACCCCCGGCGCCGACGCCAGGCCCGGCCCCGGCCTGCGTGCCGCCGCCCGCCGGCACGGCCCCGTCCTCGCCCTGTACGGCACGCTGAAGCTGGCCGGGTTCTGCTCGTTCATGTACCTGCTGTCCTCCGCCGGGGACTACCGCACCAAGGACCCGCGGTTCGGCGGCGGGGCGCACGCCTGGGACGTGCTGGCCACCTGGGACGGCTGGTGGTACCGGCAGATCGCCCTGCACGGCTACGACCCGAAGCTGGTCCATGTGCCGGGCGCCACCGGCCTGATCACGCTGGAGGGCAACTCGGCGGCGTTCTTCCCGCTCTATCCGGCGCTGATGCGGATGACCTCCGCGGTCACCGGCCTCGGCCCGTACGGCGCCGGGATGCTGGTGTCGGTCCTCGCCTCCTTCGCGGCCGCCCTCGGCATCTACGCGGTCGCCGAGCGGTTCGGCGGCCGGCGGGCGGGTCTCGCGGCGGCCGGGCTGTGGGCGGTGTGGCCGGGCTCGGGCGTGGAGTGGGCGGTCTACTCCGACTCCCTCTACGTGGCCCTGGCCGTCTGGGCCTGCCACGCCGTCATGACCCGCCGCTGGCTGACCGCGGGGGTGCTCACCTTCACGGCCGGGCTCAACCGGCCCACGGCCGCCGCGCTGGTCGCCGCGCTCGCCGTCGCCGCGCTGCTCGCGCTGCGCCGCCGCGAGGACGGCGCGCTGCGCCCGCTGCTCGCCCTCGCCCTCGCGCCGCTCGGGCTGCTCGGCTATCTGCTCTGGGTGGGCGACCGGATGGGCGACCTCGGCGGTTATTTCGAACTCCAGTCGGGCGCGTGGGCGCACAAGTTCGACTACGGCAGGCAGACCCTCGACGTGCTGACCTCGGTGCCGGTGGGCCACTTCGGCGGCTACCTGTTCTCCTACCCGTTCGCGGACGTCATCGGCGTCGCCGTCGTCCTGCTCGCCGCCGCGCTGCTCCCCCTGCTGATCCGGCTGCGGCCGCCCGCG
Organism: Streptomyces sp. AF1A; assembly: GCF_047340315.1. NCBI lineage: Bacteria > Bacillati > Actinomycetota > Actinomycetes > Kitasatosporales > Streptomycetaceae > Streptomyces > Streptomyces sp. AF1A. Next base: position 9,753 of record NZ_JBLEBI010000131.1, on the reverse strand, counting down.
GTGCTGGTCGTGCACACCGTGCTCACGCTCGCCCTGGTCCTCGGCAGCCAGCAGATCTTCGCGAACGTCTCGCGCTACCTGCTGCCGTGCTTCCCGCTGTTCCTGCCGCTCGCGGTCGCCATGCGCCGGCTGAGCCTGCCCGTGCAGTGCACCCTGCTCGGCATCGCCGCGCTCGCCTCCGGGTCGTACGCCGGGTACGCCCTGTTCGAACTGGGAGTGCCCTGATCCCGCCGCCCCGGCCGCTCACGACCCGACGAAGCGGCGCAACAGGTCCACCGCGGTCCTGTCCGTCGCCTCACCGTCACCGGAGAGGCGGTGGACGAGAATCCAGCCCTCCGGCGCCGCACCGGCGAAGACGGAGGCGCCGGCCGTCGCGCCGTTGTGCCACACCACCCGCCCCGCACGCTGCCAGCCCGGTGCCGGCTCGCCGAGCCTGCGCTCCACGAGCAGGCCGGTGACCAGGCGCGCGGTGGCCACGGGAGTGGCCCACAGCCCGCCGGCGGGCAGGATCGCACCGGTCGTCGTCCAGGGCCGCTCGGGCCGCCCGAACGGCCCCCGCCGGCCCAGCCGTCGCTCGCACGGGGGCTCGGCGGCGACCTCGGTGACGCCGAGGGGATCGAGGACGTGCCGGTGCAGCAGCTCCTCGTACGGGGTGCCGGTCGCCGCCACCAGAGCGGCTCCCAGGACCGCGTATCCCAGGTTGGAGTACTCCTCCCGGCTGCCCGCGGGCGCCGTGACGAGGGTGTCGAGGCGCCGTACGACCGACTCCAGGGCCTCGGCGTCGAAGGCCGCGTAGGGGTCGCGCCCGACCGTCCCCGGGGGCAGGGCACGAACCGGTCGGGGTCGTGGCCGTGGCGGACCTCGGGTTCCTGAAAGCTGCTCAGTATGCAGACGGGTACGCGGATCATCTCTCTCCCTGACGCACCGGGTGGGCCGAGCCGGCGAGCCCGCCACCAGGAAGAGCGATATGAGCGCCGACGGGTTGGCCGCCCACCCGCACCACTACGCCAGGCTGTCCCGCCACGCCCGGTGCAGGTCGGCGAAGCGGCCCGTGCCGGAGACGAGTTCGGCCGGGGTGCCGTCCTCGACGATCCGGCCCTGTTCCATGACCAGGACGCGGTCGGCGATCTCCACGGTCGACAGGCGGTGCGCGATCACCATCGCCGTGCGGCCGCGCAGCACCGTCGACATGGCCCGCTGCACGGCCCGTTCGCCCGGGATGTCGAGGGAGCTGGTCGCCTCGTCCAGGATCAGCACGGCCGGGTCGGCGAGCAACGCGCGGGCGAACGCCACCAGTTGGCGCTGCCCGGCGGAGATACGGCCGCCGCGCTTGCGGACGTCGGTGTCGTAGCCGTCGGGCAGGGCGCTGATGAACTCGTGCGCGCCGATCGCCTTCGCGGCCCGCTCGACCTCCTCCCGCGTGGCCTCCGGGCGGCCGATCGCGATGTTGTCCGCGACCGTCCCGGAGAACAGGAACGCCTCCTGCGTCACCATCACCACCCCGCGCCGCAGCTCGGCCATGGTCAGCTCGCGCAGGTCCACGCCGTCCAGCAGCACGCGCCCGGCGGAGGGGTCGTAGAAGCGGGCGAGGAGCTTGGCCAGCGTGGACTTGCCCGCGCCGGTGGAGCCCACCACGGCGACCGTCTGCCCGGCCGGGAGGGTCAGGTCGAAGCGGGGCAGCACCTCGCCACCGGTGCGGTAGCCGAAGCTCACCCCGTCGAAGACGACCTCACGGCCCGGGAACCCGTCCTTGGCGGGCGGCAGTTCACGCGGCGCGGACGGCTCCGGCACGGACGGCGTCTGGGCCAGCAGCCCCGCGATCTTCTCCAGGGAGGCGGCGGCCGACTGGTAGGAGTTCAGGAACATCCCGAGCCGGTCGATCGGATCGTACAGCCGGCGCAGATACAGCACCGACGCCGCCAGCACGCCCAGCTCCAGCGAGCCCGACGCCACCCGGTAGGCGCCCCACAGCACGATCCCCGCGACGGCCGTGTTGGCCACCAGCCGGGAGCCGACCACATAGCGGGCCATCTCCAGCAGCGCGTCGCCGTTCGCCCGCTCGTACCGCCGGTTGAGGACGGCGAACTCGGCGTCGTTGGCCGCCTCCCGGCGGAAGGCGCGCACCGGCCGGATGCCGTTCATCGTCTCCACGAACTTCACGATCACCGTGGCGATCGCCGTGGAACGCGCGCGGAACGCCCGGCCCGCGCGCCGCTGGTACATCCTCACCAGCAGGTACAGCGGCACGAAGGAGGCCACCGCGACCGCGCCGAGGCCGAGATCCAGCCAGAGCAGCGTCGCCGCGATGTAGACGAACGACAGCACGACGGTCACCAGCTCCTGGAGCCCCTCGTCGAGGAGTTCGCGCAGTGATTCCACGTCGGTGGTGGAGCGGGAGATCAGCCGCCCGGACGTGTACCGCTCGTGGAAGTCGATGCTCAGCGCCTGCGCGTGCCGGAAGATCCGGCCGCGCAGATCCAGCAGCACGTCCTGGCTGACCCGCGCGGACGTCCGGATGAACGCGACCTGCAGCGCGCCGGAGGCGAGCGCGCACAGCAGATAGCCGACGGCCACCGCGCCCAGCGGCCCGTACCGGTGGTCGCGGAACGCCGGTACGGCGTTGTCGATGGCGTACGCCACCAGCAGCGGGCCCGCCTGCACGGCCGCCTGCTGCAGCAGCAGAAGGGTGACGGTGAGGGCCACGCGGGCCTTCATCGGCGCGAGCAGGGAACGCAGCAGGGTGGCCGTGGCGCCGGGCGGGGTGGGCAGGACGTCCCGGTCGAAGGGGTCGCCGGGTCCCTCGGGGCGCGGGTGGTCCGGATCCGTGGCGGGGGTGGCGGCGGTCGTAGTGGTCGTGCCGGTCGTGGTGGTCAACGGGAGGCCTCCTGGTCCCGGAAGAGGTCCGCGGACGGTTCGCCGGACTGGTCGCCGGACGGTTCGCCGGACTGGTCGGCGGACATCAGCCGGGCGTACTCGGCGTTGCTGCGCAGCAGTTCCTGGTGGGTGCCGACGGCGGCGATCCGGCCGCCCGAGAGCAGGGCGACCCGGTCGGCCAGCAGCACCGTGGAGGGGCGGTGGGCCACGATCAGGGCGGTGGTGTCGGCGAGGACCTGGCGCAGCGCGGCCTCCACGGCGGCCTCAGTGTGCACGTCCAGGGCGGACAGCGGGTCGTCCAGCACCAGGAACCGGGGCCGGCCGACCACCGCGCGGGCCAGCGCGAGCCGCTGGCGCTGACCGCCGGAGAGGCTGAGGCCCTGCTCGCCGACGCGGGTGTCGGTGCCCTGCGGGAGCGCGTGCGCGAAGGCGGCCTGGGCGACGGCGAGGGCGCGGTCGAGGTCGGCTGCTCCGGTGCCGTCGGGCGCGCCCATCAGCACGTTCTCGCCGACGGTCGCGGAGAACAGGGTCGGCTCCTCGAACGCCACGGCGACCTTCGCGCGCAGCTCCTCGCGCGGCATGGCGGTGATGTCGACGCCGTCGAGGGTGATGCGGCCCGAGGTGATCTCGTGCAGGCGCGGGACGAGGGTGGTGAGCGTGGTCTTGCCGCTGCCGGTCGCGCCGACCAGGGCCAGGGACTCGCCGGGCCGCACGTGCAGGTCGATCCGGTCCAGCAGGGGCGGGGAGTCGGGGGGCGCGTCGGGGTAGCGGAACCGAACGTTCTCGAAGCGGAGCCCCCGCGCGTCCGCGGCCGACCGGGTCGCCGGGGCGGGACGGCCGGTGACGGCCGAGTCCCCCCGCTCGGCGGGACGGGCCTTCCCGGCCCGGTCCCCCAGCACCTCCGCGGGACGACCGTCCGCGGCCGGGTCCTCCGGCACCTCGCCGGACCGGCCCTCCCCGGCCAGGTCCCCCCGCACCTCCGCGGGACGACCCTCCCCCGCCGGGTCCTCCCGCGCCTCGTCCATCACCTCGAAGTACCGCTGCGTTGCCGTCGCCGCCTCCTGACTCATCGCCAGCAGGAAGCCGATGGAGTCCACGGGCCAGCGCAGCGCCAGCGCCGTGCTCAGGAAGGCGACCAGCGTGCCCGCGGACAGGCCGCCGTCCGCCACGCGCACCGCGCCGAGCACCAGTGCCGCCCCGATCGCCAGCTCGGGCAGCGTCACGATGACGCCCCAGATGGTGGCCAGCAGCCGTGCCTTGTGCAGCTCCGTGCCGCGCAGGCTGCCGGACAGCGCGTGGAACGCCTTCGCCTGGCTGCGGTGGCGGCCGAAGCCCTTGACGATGCGGATGCCGAGCACGCTCTCCTCGACCAGCGTGGTCAGATCGCCGACCTGGTCCTGGGCGCGCCGCGAAGCCTGCGCGTACCGCCGCTCGAAGACCACACAGGTCCACAGCACGGGGACGGCGGGCCCGAGCACGACCAGGCCGAGCGCCCAGTTCTGCAGCAGCATGATGACCACGCCGACCAAGATGGTCACCCCGTTGACCAGCAGGAACGTCAGCGGGAAGGCGAGGAACATACGGACCAGCATCAGGTCGGTCGTGCCGCGCGAGAGCAGCTGCCCGGAGGCCCAGCGGTCGTGGAAGGCGACCGGCAGCCGCTGCAGATGCCGGTACAGGTCCGCCCGCATCTCCGCCTCCACGCGGGACAGCGGGCGCGCCACCAGCCAGCGCCGTATGCCGAACAGGACCGCCTCGGCGATCCCCAGAAGGAGCAGGTACAGGGCGCCGAGCCAGATCCCGGCCGGATCCCGGCCGGCGACCGGCCCGTCCACCATCCACTTCAGGACGAGCGGGATCACCAGCCCCGTGCAGGAGGCGACGATCGCGATGAAGGCGGCGGTGAACAGCCGGGCGCGCACGGGCCGCACATACGGCCACAGCCGGAGCAGGGCGCGGACGGCGGAGCGGTTCTCGGTGGTTGCACGTGTCGTGGACATCACTCGCGAGCGTACGGACCGGCGCTGACATCGCCCACCGGGTTTCGGCCGGTGCGGGGTCCGTCGCTGGTCCTACGACCTGCGGGTTCGGCCGGCCGGGCGGACGGGTCGTAGCGCGGCGTCAACCGATCGGACGATGCCCCTCCGAGCGAGCCGGCCGATGTGCCGGCCCGCGCCCCGCCGGGACCCTGGGAGCATGCCATCCGTCATCGAAGTCACCGATCTGCGCAAGTCCTACGGCGGCCGTGCCGTCGTCGACGGCGTCTCCTTCGCCGTCGAAGAGGGCGAGATCTTCGGCGTCCTCGGCCCGAACGGCGCCGGCAAGACCACCACCGTCGAGTGCGTCGAGGGGCTGCGGGTGCCCGACGCGGGCCGGGTCCGGGTCGCGGGACTCGATCCCGTCGCCGACCACGACGAGGTCGCGAGGATCCTCGGGGCGCAGCTGCAGCAGAGCGAACTGCAGCCGAAACTGACCGTGCGCGAGGCGCTGGAGCTGTACGCGGCGTTCTATCCGCGGCCCGCCGACTGGCGGCCCCTCGCGGAGCGCCTCGGCCTGGCCGACCGGCTGTCCACCCGGTTCGGCAAACTGTCGGGCGGCCAGCGGCAGCGGCTGTTCATCGCGCTGGCCCTGATCGGCGGTCCGCGCGTCGTCGTCCTGGACGAGCTGACCACCGGTCTGGACCCGCGCGCCCGCCGCGACACCTGGCAGCTCATCGAGGACGTCCGGGACAGCGGGGTGACGGTGCTGCTCGTCACCCACTTCATGGAGGAGGCGCAGCGGCTCTGCGACCGCATCGCCGTCATCGACCGGGGGCGGTTGGCCGCCCTGGACACTCCGGCCGGGCTCATCCGCCGGTCGGCGGGTGCCACCGTGATCAGCTTCACCCCGTCCGCCCCGCTGCCCGAGGAGGAGCTGGCCGCGCTGCCCGCGCTGGCCTCCGTCGAGCACAGGGACGGCCGGGTCACCCTCTCCGGCACGGACGAGACCGTCAACGCCGTCATCACCCTGCTCGCCCGCGCCCGCGTCACCGCCCACCAGCTGCGGGTCCTGGACGCCACCCTCGACGACGCGTTCCTGGACCTGACCGACGACCGGACCAAGGAGGCCACGGCATGAACACCGCCGTCCTGCGCACCGAGTTCCGCCTGTTCCGCCGCGAGCCCGGCGCCGTCTTCTGGATCTTCCTGTTCCCGACGCTGCTGCTGGTGATCCTCGGCTCGATCCCGTCGTTCCGGGACGCCGACGAGGCGCTCGGCGGGCTGCGACCGGTCGACGCCTACACGCCCATCGCCGTCCTGATCGCGCTGATCATGTCCGGGGTGCAGTCCCTGCCCCAGGCCCTGACCGGCCACCGGGAGCGGGGCATCCTGCGCCGGATGCGGCTCACCCCCGTGCGGCCCTCCGCCCTGCTGTCCGCGCAGATGGTCGTGCAGGGCGCGGTGGCGCTGGCCTCGGCGCTGCTCGCGCTCGCCGTCGGCCGGCTCGCCTTCGGCGTACGGCTGCCCGAGCAGCCGGCCGGCTATCTGCTGGCCCTGCTGCTCGCGGCCGCCTCGGCCCTCGCCCTCGGCTCGGTCGTCTCGGCGTTGTCCCCCACCACGAAGATCGCGGGCGCCATCGGCACGGCGGTGTTCTTTCCGATGATGTTCTGCGCGGGCGTGTGGCTGCCGGTGCAGGAGATGCCGCACGCGCTGGCCCGGGTGGTGCAGCTCACCCCGTTCGGCGCGGCGGCCCGCGCCCTGGGCGAGGCGGCGGCCGGGCACTGGCCCGGCTGGGGGTACCTGGGCGTGCTCGCGGCCTGGACGGTGCTGCTCACCGCGGGGGCGGCCCGCTGGTTCCGCTGGGAGTGAGCGGGCCGTGCCGGACACTGGTGCCATGACGAGCGCCGCGCACCACCAGCCCCGGGCCTCCTTCGACGTGTGGGGGCCCTGGGCGCTGCTGGCCGCCGGTGTCGTCGCGGCGGCGATCTCCGCCCGCGCGGTCGGCATGGACCGGCTCGGGATGGTCGTCTGCGCCGTCCTCGTGCCGACGGCCGTCGTGCTGCAGCTGTGCTGGGGCAGGGTGCGGCGGAGGCGGCCGGAGCCGAGCCGGGCCGGTGTCTGCCTCTACGCGCTGCGCTGGGCCCTCGCCTTCCTGCTGACCTGGGCCAACCCGTTCTTCGCCTTCTACGCCGTGACCGGCTACTACACCGCGCCCCGGGAGCTGCCCCGTCGGCTGGTGCTGCCCGGCCTCTTCCTGACCGCCGTCACCATGTCCGGCAGCGAGGTCGGTGGCTGGCCGCCGCACGGGCTGCTGCTGTGGGTCGGCTTCGTCCTCGTCCTGGCCGTCAACATGGGCATGGTCACCGTGTTCACCCGGTACTCCCAGCAGGAGCAGGCCCGCTCCCTGGTCCAGGCCGACACCATCGCCGAACTGGAGCGCACCAACACCGCGTTGCAGCAGGCCCTGGACGAGAACGCCGCGCTGCACGCCCAGCTTCTCCTGCAGGCGCGGGAGGCCGGGGTCGCCGACGAGCGCCGCCGCCTGGCCGCCGAGATCCACGACACCATCGCGCAGGGCCTGACCGGGATCATCGCCCAGCTCCAGGTCGTGGCGAACGCCACCGACCTGGACACGGCCCGCACCCACCTGGAGCGCGCCTCCGCGCTCGCCCGGCACAGCCTCGGCGAGGCCCGCCGCTCGGTGCACAACCTGGCCCCGGTCGCGCTCGCCGCCGACGGGCTGCCGGAGGCGCTGAAGAAGACGGTCGCCGAATGGAGCGGACGCACCGGCGTGCGCGCCGAGTTCACGGTGACCGGCACCGCCGAGCAGCTGCACGACGAGGTCTCCGCGACGCTGCTGCGGATCGCCCAGGAGGCCCTGTCCAACGCGGCCCGGCACGCCCGCGCGTCCCGCGTCGGCGTCACCCTGTCCTTCATGGGCGACGAGGTCACCCTCGACGTGCGCGACGACGGCACCGGCTTCGACCCGGCCGCCGTCCCGGCCCGCACCCGCGCCGGCGGCTTCGGCCTGGACGGCATGCGGGCCCGCGCCGAGCGCATCGCGGGTTCGCTCACCGTGGAGTCGGAACCGGGGCACGGCACGGCGGTGTCGGCTCGCGTACCGTTGGTGCGCGATGACCGGTGAGCCCCTGATTTCCCTGCTGATCGTCGACGACCATCCGGTCGTCCGGGACGGCCTGCGCGGCATGTTCGAGGCCGCGCCCGGCTTCCGCGTGCTCGGCGAGGCCGCGAACGGCGCCGAGGCGGTGGAGCGGGCGGCGGAGCTGGATCCCGACGTGGTCCTGATGGACCTGCGCATGCCCGGCGGCTCCGGCGTGGCCGCCATCCGCGAGCTGACCCGGCGCGGGGCCCGCGCGAAGGTGCTGGTCCTCACCACGTACGACACCGACTCCGACACCCTGCCCGCCATCGAGGCGGGCGCGACCGGCTACCTTCTCAAGGACGCGCCGCGCGACGAGCTGTTCACCGCCGTGCGCGCCGCCGCCGAGGGCCGTACGGTCCTCTCCCCGGCGGTCGCCTCCCGCCTGGTCCAGGCGGTCCGCTCCCCCGGCAACGAGCCCCTCTCCGCCCGTGAGCGCGAGGTCCTGGCCCTGGTCGCCAAGGGCACGTCCAACCGGGAGATCGCCCGGGAGCTGTTCATCAGCGAGGCGACGGTGAAGACGCATCTGACCCACCTGTACGCCAAGCTCGGTGTCAACGACCGGGCGGCGGCGGTGGCGGTGGCGTACGACCGGGGGATCCTGGGCTAGTTCCCCCCGGGCCGCCCCGGTTTATTGGCTGGAGCAGTCGTCCCCGCCCTCGATAGCGTCGAGGTTTGCCGTCGGGCGCGGGCCCGGCCAGGGCCGACCCGATGCGGGGGATGGATGATCGACGCCTACGAGGATCCGGGCACGCCCGACACGCGCGGCGGCTGGTGGTACCTGTGGTGGCTGGTGCGATGCCAGCCGGGGCGCTCGGTGGCCGGGGCGCTGCTGGGCAGCACGTGGATGGTGCTGCTGGCCGTGCAGCCGTACATGATGGCGCGGGCCGTGGACGACGGCCTGGTGCCGGGCCGGCTCGGGGTGCTGGCCGGGTGGACGGCGGCGATGTTCGTGGTCGGGGCGGTGAACGCCTGGCTGGGCATCATGCGGCACCGCATGATGACCCGGGTCCGGATGGACGCCAACTTCCGCACGGTCAAGGTGGTCGTGGGCCATGTGGTGCGGCTGGGGGCCGCGCTGTCGCGCCGGGCCGGGGCCGGTGAGGTGGTGACGATCGGGGTCGGCGACGTGCAGACGCTCGCGCAGGCGCTGACCGTGGTCGGGCCGGGTGTCGGCTCGGTCGTGGTGTACGCGGTGGTGGCCGGGCTGCTCGTGACCGTGTCGGTGTGGCTCGCCGTGGTGGTGCTGCTCGGGGTGCCGGTGATCGCGCTGCTCACCGGGCCGCTCACGCTGCGCCTGCAGGGCGCCGAGAGCGAGTACCGGGAGCGGCAGGGGGTGCTCGCGGCGCGCATCGGCGACCTCGCGGGCGGGCTGCGCGTCCTCAACGGCCTCGGCGGCAAGGGGTTGTTCGCGGACGGCTTCCGGGCCGACTCGCAGCGGCTGCGCGCGCAGGGCTACCGCGTGGGCGCCGTGGCCAGTTGGGTGCAGGCGCTCGGCGTGGGCCTGCCCACACTGTTCCTCGCCGTGGTCACCTGGCTCGCCGCCCGTCTCACCGCGCAGGGGGCGCTGACGGTGGGCCAGTTGGTGGCGGTCTACGGCTATGTGGCCGTGCTGATCGGGCCGGTGGCGTTCTTCGTGCAGATGGCCTACGACCTGAACCGGGGCGTGGTGGCCGCGCGCCGGGTCGTACGGCTGCTGCGGCTGGCGCCGGAGCCGGACGAGGGCACCCTGCCGGCCCC
>NZ_JBLEBI010000130.1:0-19724 GCF_047340315.1 Streptomyces sp. AF1A | reverse complement strand
GCCTCGGACGCCGCCTCCGCGGCGGCCCGGGCCACCGGCAGGAAGCCCTCGCGCCGCGACACGTCCGGCCGCTCCTCCTCCGCCGGCCACAGGCCCAGCGCCGCGCACACCGTGGGCAGGACGGCCATCGCCGCGGTCGCGTACCCCTCCGCCGAGGGGTGGTAGTTGTCCGGCCCGAACAGCTCCCGCGGATTCGCCTCGAACTCCGGGCCCAGCAGATCGCCCAGCGACACCGTGCGCCCGCCCTGCTCGACCACCCCGATCGTCTGCGCCGCCGCCAGCTGCCGCGAGGCCCGCCGGGCCAGCCAGCGCAGCGGCTGCTGCACCGGCTCGATCGTGCCGAGGTCGGGACAGGTGCCGACCACCACCTCCGCACCGGCCGTGCGCAGCCGCCGTACCGCCGCCGACAGGTGCCGTACCGAACGGGTCGGCGGCATCCGGTGCGTCACGTCGTTCGCGCCAATCATGATCACGCAGATGCCGGGGACGGGAGCGGCGGCGGACAGCACCAGCGCCACCTGCCGGTCCAGGTCGTCGGACTGGGCGCCCGGCACCGCCACGGTGCGCAGCTCCACCGGGCGTTCCGCCACCGCCGCCAGACCCGACGCCAGCAGCGCGCCCGGCGTCTGACCCGAGCGGTGCACGCCCTGCCCGGCCGCCGTGGAGTCGCCGAGCATGACCAGCCGGAGGGGCGGCTCGCCGGGGATGTCGTACGCGTGCCCGTAGACGCCGTCGGCCGTCGGCACCCGCCCGCCGCCGCCGTTGCCCACATGGCGCCGTGCCAGCCGCACCTCCGCCAGCAGCAGCCCGACGGCAGCCGCACCGATCAGCCCGACCCCGCCACCGCCGTACGCCGCTCCGGCCGCGATGCGCCGGGCCACTCTCGCCCTCGACATGCGTGTCATGCGCCGCCGCCACCTCCTCGTAGCCGTACATCCACTCCTTGCCCCGTACAGGGCGTGCGCCAATCTCCACGGGGAGTGAACGGCGGCTCGCGCCACACCGCTGGCCTTAGGCTGGCCGCACCACTACGACCACTTTTTGTGCAGCGACCGGAGACAACGGTGCAATTCCACGACTCGATGATCAGCCTCGTCGGCAACACCCCGCTGGTGCGGCTCAACAGCGTGACCCAGGGCATCCAGGCCACCGTCCTGGCCAAGGTGGAGTACTTCAACCCGGGCGGCTCCGTGAAGGACCGCATCGCCCTGCGCATGATCGAGGCCGCCGAGCAGAGCGGGGAACTGAAGCCGGGCGGCACCATCGTCGAGCCGACCAGTGGGAACACCGGGGTGGGGCTGGCCATCGTGGCCCAGCAGAAGGGCTACAAGTGCATCTTCGTGTGCCCCGACAAGGTGAGCACCGACAAGATCAACGTGCTGCGCGCGTACGGCGCGGAAGTGGTCGTCTGCCCGACCGCCGTGGCGCCCGAGCACCCGGACTCCTACTACAACGTCTCCGACCGGCTGGTGCGTGAGACCCCGGGCGCCTGGAAGCCCGACCAGTACTCCAACCCCAACAACCCGCTGTCGCACTACCACTCGACCGGCCCGGAGCTGTGGGAGCAGACCGAGGGCAGGATCACCCACTTCGTGGCGGGCGTCGGCACCGGCGGCACCATCTCCGGCACCGGCCGCTATCTGAAGGACGTCAGCGACGGCAGGGTGAAGGTCGTCGGCGCCGACCCCGAGGGCTCGGTGTACTCCGGCGGCTCCGGGCGGCCGTACCTGGTCGAGGGCGTCGGCGAGGACTTCTGGCCGACCGCCTACGACCGCACCGTCGCGGACGAGATCGTCGCAGTCTCCGACAAGGACTCCTTCCAGATGACCCGCCGCCTGGCCAAGGAGGAGGGCCTGCTGGTGGGCGGCTCCTGCGGCATGGCCGTCGTCGCCGCGCTGCGCGTGGCCGAGCGGCTCGGCCCGGACGACGTCGTGGTCGTGCTGCTCCCGGACAGCGGCCGCGGCTACCTCAGCAAGATCTTCAACGACGAGTGGATGGCCGACTACGGCTTCCTGGAGGACGAGGGCCCCAGCGCCCGCGTCGCCGACGTCCTGCACGACAAGGCCGGCGGCACCATCCCGTCCCTGGTGCACATGCACCCGGAGGAGACCGTCGGCCAGGCCATCGAGGTGCTGCGCGAGTACGGCGTCTCGCAGATGCCGGTCGTCAAGCCGGGCGCCGGTCACCCGGACGTGATGGCCGCCGAGGTCGTCGGCTCGGTCGTGGAACGGGAGTTGCTGGACGCCCTGTTCTCCAAGCGCGCCTCCCTCGACGACCCGCTGGAGAAGCACATGTCGGCCCCGCTGCCGCAGGTGGGCTCGGGTGAGCCGGTCGGCGACCTGATGTCGGTGCTGGGCGCGGCGGACGCGGCGATCGTCCTGGTCGAGGGCAAGCCGACCGGCGTGGTCAGCCGGCAGGACCTGCTCGCGTTCCTCGCCAAGGGCGGCAACAAGTAGCGAACGGCCGGTGAACCGTCCGCGACCTCGGGGGACTTGGGGCGCGGACGGCGTTCGCGCACGCGGTACGAGGGTGTCACGTGCGCGCAGCACCCGCTTAACACGCCTCCGGCACAGTGGTGGGTGTCGGCAGGGTGACGGAGAGACCTCCCAGGCGTTCAGCACGGGGGGAGGCTCCCCACCCGGGCCGGCGCCGAACGGCGCCAAGGAACCTCCGGAGCGGCTCCCGGACCTCCATGGACGCCACGGACGCGAGATGCCAGGCCCTGACCCGGCCCGCGTCCCCCGCGGGGACCGCCGTCGTCCCGCCCCCCGGCAACGGGGGTGCGGCGGTCCCCGCGCACGTCTCCTTCTCAGTCGTCCCGGTCGGACCGGCCCCTGCCGCGCCGACCCGCGAAGAGCTCCGGGTTGGCGCGCGCGGCCTGGGCGACGTTGACGCCGACGATGCCGCACCAGCAGGCGACGATCCCCGGCATGCCCGCGAGGCTGCCGCCGATCGCGGACAGCGGGACCGCCAGCACCAGGGACACGATGGCGAAGCCCATGCGCTCGCCCCAGGAGTCGGCCGGCCTGGGCCGCCGGACGCCGCGCGCGGCCGTCATCTGCTGCTCGGCCAGGTGCCGGCGCACACGGCGGTCCACCGCGTCGTCGATGCGCTGCTCCACCTTCTCCAGGAAGGAGTCGACCAGCGCGGCGTCGTAGTCGTCGCCCAGTTCCCTGCGTGCCCGCACCGTCGCGTCGAGATCCTTCCTCAGGTCCGGGTCCTTCCTGAGGTCGACGTCCCGCGGGTCGAGTGTCGTCATGGCGATCAGGCTAGGGAGCGGTGGTCCCGGCCGCACTGGTGCTAGCCCCCCTCTCGACCAGCCTGTATAGCAGTATGCAGAGAAATGTTTACTGAATAGACTGGCCGTGTGCGTCCGTGCCTCGGCGCTGTACTCTCCCGGGGCGTCGAGGAGATATGGAGGGGGAGTACGTCATGAGCGTGGCCGACAGTCCGGCGAACCGGTTGCAGGCGCTCTTCGAGGGCCGCCGGCTCACGCCGACCCAGCGCCGCATCGCGCACTGCATGGTGCGCCGCGCCGCCGACGTGCCCTTCCTGTCCAGCGTGGAGCTGGCCGAACTGGCCGGAGTCAGCCAGCCGTCGGTGACCCGGTTCGCGGTCGCCCTCGGCTTCGACGGCTACCCCGCCCTGCGCAAGCACCTGCGCGAGGTCGCGCCCGCCGAACCGCCCCCGGAGAACGGGTCGTACAACGAGTACCAGCTGGCCGTCGAGGCCGAGATCGAGAACCTGAGGCACCTCGCGGAGCTACTCGCCGACCCGCGCCCGGTGCAGGAGGCCGGCCGGATCCTCGCCGCCTCCCGCCCGCTGCCGGTGCTCGGCCTGCGCGCCGCCGCCTCCCAGGCCTACGGCTTCGCCTACTTCGCCGCCAAGGTCCATCCCGACGTCCGGCTGCTCAACGAGGGCGGCACGATGATCCACGACCGCATCGACGCGGCCGTCCGCGCCGGCGCCACCGCGCTGCTGTGCTTCGCGCTGCCCCGGCATCCGCGCGAGGTCGTCGACACCCTCGCCTACGCCAAGGACCTGGGCCTGACCGTCGTCACGGTCGCCGACTCCGCGTTCGCGCCGGTCGCCAAGCACTCCGACCTGCTGCTGCCCGCCGCCGTCGGCACCGGGCTCGCCTTCGACACCGCGTGCGCGCCGATGCTGCTGGGCCGGGTGCTGCTGGAGGCGGTCTGCGACGACGTACCGGACGCGCAGGCCCGGCTGGAGGAGTTCGACGCGAAGGCCGCCGCGCGGGGCCTCTTCGTCGAGTGAGCCCGCGCGCTCTCAGATTCGTCTCACGTTCTGCCCTTAGTTTGTGAGCGAATAGTTTGTGAGCGAACGCAGGCGCTTTGTGAACACGTGACACGGGAGGTTGACGTGGCGCGCGGAGGACAGGGGCTGGCCCGGGTGGCCGTCGTGGTACGAGCGGGGGCCGCCCCACTGTGGTGGCTGGGGGTGGTCGCGGCGGCGATCGGAGCCGTGCCGCAGGGGCTGACGGGCCGCCGGATCGGGGTGCTGGCCGGGGCGGCGCTCTTCGTCGTCGGTGCCGCGGTCGTGGCGCTGGCGCGCCGGGGCCGCTACGCCGCCCTCGCCCGCGGTGCGGCACGCGCGGGCAAGTACGACGTGCTCCAGGACCGCGCGGTGACCGTGCGCAACTGGCGTCGCGGTCACCGCTGGTGGCTGCTGCTGGCCTGGGCCGTCGCGGTCGGCACCGCCTTCGCCGTGCCGGTGGCCGGCGGGCTGCTGCTGGCCGGGTGCGGCACCGGTCTGCGGCTGAAGGCCGCCTGGCTCGGGCGGCGCGAGCGGGCGGCCGAGACTCTGCTGTGGGTGCGCGTCGACTGGCTCGACAAGCGCGGCGGACGCCCGGCCGGCAAGGCCGTGCGGGGGCTGCGCGGTACGGGCATCGCGGCCGGCGACGCGGCCCCGGGCGGGGCCCGCCGCCGTACCGCGGCCCTCGTGTGAGCGGGTCGGGGGCGGCTAGACCTCCAGCTCCTCCTCGATCTTCCTCAGCTGGTGCCGGGCCATCGCCAGGTTGGCCCGGGACTGGTCCAGGACCAGGTAGAGGAACAGCCCGTTGCCGCCGCGGCTCTTGAGCAGGCGGACCAGGTGGTACTGGTCCGAGAGGGTGATGAGGATGTCCTCGATCTCGCCCTTGAGGCCCAGCATCTCCATCGTGCGCATCTTGGCGCGGATCACGTCGGTGTTGCCGGCCGCGGCCACGTTCAGGTCGAAGCTCTTGCTGCCGCCCATCGTGCCCAGCGCCATCCCGCTGGTGTAGTCGACGAGCGCGACGCCCGTGGTGCCCTCGATGGAGGTGAGGGCCTCTTTCAGAGCGGTTTCGGTGTTGGCCATGGTGGTCCTCTCAACTTTCGGTCGTGGTGCGTGTGGTGGTGGTGCGCGGTGTGCGCGCGGTGCGGGAACGTGCGGGTGTGGTGCGGGTGGCCGGGCGTACGGTCCGTGCCGCGGCGGCCTCGGCGGCGTCGAGCAGCTCACCGATGCGGGCGCCGGAGCGGCGGCCCTCCAGGTGCAGCCGGCCGACGTTGACGCGGTCCTGGGCGAGCAGCGTCAGCACGGCGGTGCGGCCGGCCGCGTAGGTGGCGACGTAGCCGTGTTCGCCGCGCACGAGCAGCTCGCGGAAGGCGCCGTTGCCGGTGGCGTCGCAGACCCGCACGGCGACGCCCAGGGCGGCCGCGGTCAGCGCCGAGAGGCCCTCCGGGTCGACTCCGGGTGTGTCGTGGGCGACGACGAGGCCGTCGACGCCGGCCGCGAGCGCGCCGGTGAGCTGCGGCACCCGGGTGCGCAGCCGGTGCAGCTCGTCCAGGACGGCCTGAAGGTCCTCTTCGGACACCATCAGCTCTCTCCTCTCGGGGCGGTGCCGTTCAAAGCGCCTCCAGTGCATCCCTGAGCCTCTTCAGCAGCGCGATGTCGGGGTCGGTGACCGGGGGTGTGGGCGGCAGAACGGGTTGCGCGGGCACCCGGGGCGTCACCGGCGCGACGTGTCCGGCCGCCGTGAGCCGCCGCACGTCGACCAGCGTGTGGAACGCCTGCCGGCCCAGGTTCCGGGCGATGTCGGTGGCCGTGCGGACGCCGTCCACGCGGTCCAGGACCGCGCGCTGCCGGGGCGTGACCGGCCGGGCCGGGACGCCGGGCGGGTCCGGGCGGATCAGCGGGGCGCTGTCGGCGGCCGGGTCGGGCCACAGCCGGTGCAGCTGCAGACGGCGGCGCAGCGTCTCGCGTTCGAGCGCGACCACCGGCACCGAGGGCAGCGGACCCGTGCGGGGCGTGCCGTCGTAGCGGAACCGGCCCGGGGTGCTGCTCGGCGCCAGCGCGAAGTACCCGGCGTCGTACAGCGCGTCCAGGTGGCACAGTTCCAACGCGCCCGCGGGCAGCAGGCCGAGGTCCAGCAGGAGTTCGGCCGCGTGCAGCGGGCCGGAGCTCGCGGCGGCGGCCCGCTGCCAGGCGGTGGCGGCCAGGGTGCCGTGGGTGGTGAGGAGCACGTCCAGGCCTGGGGCGAGGGGGCTCTCGGCGTGCACCACCCGGCCCCGGGCGAGATGCAGCGTGCCGTGCTCGCGGACCAGGATGCCGGTGGCCCGCTCCTCGGCCAGCCGGGTCAGCATCGGGGACAGGGCGCGGGGGGCCGCCTTGTCCCGGACCGGCAGCGGCGGGGGTGTCCCGACCACGGTCATCCCAGCACCAGCCGGGCGGCCATCTCGCCGAGCCGGATCCGGGCGAGCGCGAGGTTGCCCTCCTCGCGGCCCAGCCACAGGTGCAGGAAGACGCTGCTGTCGAAGGACGTGTCCACGAAGCGCAGCAGGTGGTAGCTGTCCCCGTTGCTGATGATCACGTCCTCCACCGGCGGGGAATCCTCCCCGTGCGCGGCGAACGTGCCGTGCTCGGCGGCCATCCGGGCCAGTTCGGCGGCCTCGGCGGCGGTCGTCTCGTGATCGCCGCCGGGCGCGTCGCCCACCGTGCCGAGGGCCAGTCCGCTCGTCCAGTCCACCAGCGCGGCTCCCCGGGCACCGGGCAATCGCATCGCTTCCAGCAGGCACTCGTCGATTCCGGGCACCGTGGCTCCCCCTCCCGCCTGGAACTCCGGCTGAGTGACGGCGACACTACGCAACGTGTGCGCGGGAGGTGAGGCCTTTGGCATTTTCCGGTGGAACATGCGTCCGGCGTACTATTGTTGGCCAACTGAGGCGTGTTTCAGGGCCGTTGACCTATTTGTTCGAGAGGTCGCCGGGGTGTGTCAACGGCTCCCGTGCGCTCGCAGGGTGGTGAGTGCGAAGGCGTGCGCCCCTCCGGACTCCGCGACCACCTCGGCGACGGTCTGCGGCTCCCGCACGGTCGCGAAGGCCATGCCCCCCGCACCGTCCGGCGCGAAGCCGTAGATCCCGGGCCGGGCCAGGGAGTTGTAGGCGTAGTGGTGGGCGAAGTAGTACGCCCCGGTGTCCAGCGCCGCCGCGTAGTCGCCCTGCTCCAGCAGCGGCAGCGCGCGCCCCTCGGCGAGCAGGTCGCCCGAGAAGCAGGCCGGCCCGGCCACGTCCTGCACCACCGCGGGCCCCGGCTTGGGCCGCCCCTTGGCGTCGTACGCGGCGAGCCTGAGCGGCCACGCCCCCGGCGCGTACACCGTGCGCGTCGCCACCTGCACGCCCGCGTGCGTCACCGCGATCCGCCGCCCGCCCGCCTGCTTGGTGTACTCCACCCGCGCCACCACCGTGCCGTGCTTGGCCAGCAGCGACCGCCCGAACTCGGTCACCAGCCCGTACCGTCCGTCGCACAGCCCGGGCACCGCCTCGGCCAGCACGCGCGCGTAGTCGGCGTGCGTCGGCGCCGTGGCCTCCGCGGCGAAGTTCACCGGCAGCCCGCCGCCGATGTCGAGCGTGTCGATCTGCCGCCGCCCGACCCGCGCGTTGATCTCCTCCGCGAGCGCGTACGTCTCCGCCACGCCCCGCGCCATCAGTGCCAGCGGGATGCCCTGCGAGCCGGTGTGCGCGTGCAGCCGGGTCAGCCACGGCCGGTCCGCGTACGCCTGGACGACCCACTCCCGGGCCCCCTCGTCGCGCAGGGCCACCCCGAACTTCGAGGTCTCGGTCGCGGTGGAGGTCGCCCCGATGGTGCCGCCGCCGACCTGCGGATTCACCCGGATGCCGAGCGGGGAGCGGGTGGGTGCGGCGCGGACGAGCGCGTCCAGGCGCTCCAGCTCCTGCGGGTTGTCGGCGTTCACCGCGATGCCCAGCGCCAGCGCCTCGCGCAGCTCGGCCGGGGTCTTGGCGGGGGAGTCCAGCACCGTGCGGGACGCCGGCACGCCGGCCGCCCGCGCCAGCGCCAGCTCGCCCGGGCTGGCCACCTCGGCGCCGATGCCCTCCTCGTGCAGCAGCCGCAGCACCGGCGCCAGCGGGGTCGCCTTCACGGCGAACGCGTGCAGCACCGGGGTGCCCGGCGGCAGCACCGCGTCGAACGCGGCCCGCAGGTCCGCCGCCGCCTTCCGGATGCCGATGACGTCGAGCAGGCCCACCACGGCCGCGTCCGGCCCCAGCAGCCCCTGCTCCACGGCGGCCCGCACCGCCTCGTCCCGCCGGGTGGCGCGCTCCCCGGCCTCGCCGCCGGTGCCGTGGTCCACCACGTCCTCCACCTCGTCCTCCCTCCGGTCGGCCGTCCTGATTCCAGCCAAACACCGCCGGCGCGCGGACGGGGTCACCCCCACGTATTGACTAGTTCTATTCAGACGGACAGGATGTGAATAGACGTGGCAACAGCAGGAGGCAGACGATGTCGGGACCCCGCCCCGTACGAGCACCGCGCGGCACGGAACTGAGCGCCCTGGGCTGGCAGCAGGAGGCCGCCCTGCGCATGCTGCAGAACAACCTCGACCCCGAGGTCGCCGAGCACCCCGACAAGCTCGTCGTCTACGGCGGCACCGGCAAGGCCGCCCGTGACTGGCGCTCCTTCGACGCGATGGTCCGCACCCTGAGGACCCTCAAGCAGGACGAGACCATGCTGGTCCAGTCCGGCCGCCCGGTCGGCGTCATGCAGACCCACGAGTGGGCCCCGCGCGTCCTCATCGCCAACTCCAACCTGGTGGGCGACTGGGCCAACTGGGAGGAGTTCCGCCGCCTGGAGGCCCTCGGCCTGACCATGTACGGCCAGATGACCGCCGGCTCCTGGATCTACATCGGCACCCAGGGCATCCTCCAGGGCACCTACGAGACCTTCGCCGCCGTCGCCGCGAAGAAGTTCAACGGGACCCTCGCGGGCACCATCACCCTCACCGCCGGCCTCGGCGGCATGGGCGGCGCCCAGCCCCTGGCCGTGACGATGAACGACGGCGTCGCGATCTGCATCGACTGCGACCCGCGCGCCATCGACCGCCGCATCGAGCACCGCTACCTCGACGTCAGGGCCGACTCCCTGGACCACGCGCTCCGGCTGGCCACCGAGGCGCGCGACGCCCGCCGCCCGCTGTCCATCGGCGTCCTCGGCAACGCGGCCGAGCTGGTCCCGCAGCTGCTCGCCATGAACGCCCCCATCGACATCGTCACCGACCAGACCTCCGCCCACGACCCGCTGTCCTACCTGCCGACCGGCATCGCCTTCGAGGACATGGCCGACGCCGCCGCCAAGGACCCGGCCGGCTTCACCACGCGCGCGCGTGAGTCCATGGCGAAGCACGTCGAGGCCATGGTGGGCTTCCAGGACGCGGGCGCCGAGGTCTTCGACTACGGCAACTCCATCCGCGGCGAGGCCCAGCTCGCCGGATACGACCGGGCGTTCGCCTTCCCCGGCTTCGTCCCCGCCTACATCCGCCCGCTGTTCTGCGAGGGCAAGGGCCCCTTCCGCTGGGCGGCCCTGTCCGGCGACCCGGCCGACATCGCCAGAACCGACCGGGCGATCCTCGACCTGTTCCCGGAGAACGAGTCCCTGGCCCGCTGGATCAAGATGGCCGGCGAGCGCGTCCACTTCCAGGGCCTGCCCGCGCGCATCTGCTGGCTCGGCTACGGCGAGCGCGACAAGGCCGGCGAGCGCTTCAACGACATGGTGGCGAGCGGCGAGCTGTCCGCGCCGATCGTCATCGGCCGTGACCACCTCGACTGCGGCTCCGTGGCCTCCCCCTACCGCGAGACCGAGGCCATGCTCGACGGCTCCGACGCCATCGCCGACTGGCCGCTGCTGAACGCCATGGTCAACGTGGCCTCCGGCGCCTCGTGGGTGTCCATCCACCACGGCGGCGGCGTGGGCATGGGCCGCTCCATCCACGCCGGGCAGGTGACCGTGGCCGACGGCACGAAGCTGGGCGGGGAGAAGATCCGGCGCGTGCTCACCAACGACCCCGGTATGGGGGTCATCCGGCACGTGGACGCGGGGTACGACATCGCGGAGTCCGTGGCCGAGGAGCGCGGTGTGCGGGTGCCGATGCGCGAGGGTGACGAGGCGTGACCGTCAGCGAGAGCGGGCGCGGCAACTCCGCGGCGCAGGCGGGTCCCACGGCGCCGCCCGCCGATGCGGCCGCGCCCGCCCACCGCTCCGCAGCAGGGGACGACAGCCCGCGGCCTGCCCATGGCCGCTCCTTCCACGAGATGTGGCGCGAGCTGCTCCCCGTCGGCCGGCACCCCGGCTCCGGCGGGTACCGGCGTTACGCCTGGACCGGCGCCGATGCCGAGTGCCGGGCCTGGTTCAAGGAGCAGGCCGAGGCGCGCGGGCTGGCCTACGAGGTCGACCGGAACGGCAACCAGTGGGCCTGGCTGGGGGATCCGGCCGCCGGAGACGCCGTGGTCACCGGCTCGCACCTGGACTCCGTGCCGGACGGGGGCGCCTTCGACGGGCCCCTCGGGGTCGTGTCCTCCTTCGCCGCGCTGGACGAGCTGCGTGGCAGGGGCGTGCACCTCACCAAGCCGCTCGCCATCGTCAACTTCGGTGACGAGGAGGGCGCCCGGTTCGGGCTCGCCTGTGTCGGGTCCCGGCTCACCGCCGGGCATCTGACGGCCGAGCAGGCCCGCCGGCTGACCGACGGGAACGGGATCACGCTCCCGCAGGCCATGGAGGCGGCGGGTTACGACCCCGAGGGCATCGGGCCCGACCCCGAACGCCTCGCCCGGATCGGCGCCTTCGTCGAGCTGCACGTCGAGCAGGGCCGCGCGCTGGACCTGTCCGGCGACCCGGTGGGCATCGCCAGTGCCATCTGGCCGCACGGGCGGTGGCGGTTCGACTTCCACGGCGAGGCCAACCACGCCGGCACCACCCGGCTGGTCGACCGCCGCGACCCGATGCTGCCGTACGCCGAGACGGTGCTCGCCGCCCGCCGCGAGGCCCGGCTCGCCGGTGCCGTCGCCACCTTCGGCAAGATCTCCGTCGAGCCGAACGGCGTCAACGCGATCCCCTCGCTGGTGCGCGGCTGGCTCGACTCCCGGGCCGCCGACCAGGCGACCCTGGACACGGTTCTCGGCGGCATCGAGAAGGCGGCCCGGGAGTACGCGGACGCGCACGGCGTCGGCCTGGACATCGTCCGGGAGTCCTTCACCCCGGTCGTCGAGTTCGACCACGCGCTGCGCGACGAACTCGGCCGCATCCTGGGCCGGGACACCGGCCTGAAGGTGCCCGTCCTCGGCACCGGCGCGGGACACGACGCCGGGATCCTCTCCGGAAGCGTCCCGACCGCCATGCTGTTCGTACGCAACCCCACCGGCGTCTCGCACTCCCCGGCCGAGTCCGCGGCCGAGGACGACTGCGTGGCCGGGGTGCACGCACTCGCCGACGTACTGGAAGGACTGGCCTGCAGGTGACCAGGGCGACCTACTGGCTGGAGCACGCCTGGCTCGGCACGCACGTCGAACCGGGCGTCGTGGTCGACGTCGCGGACGGCCGGATCGGCGCCGTCCGCACC
Organism: Streptomyces sp. AF1A; assembly: GCF_047340315.1. Classification (NCBI taxonomy): domain Bacteria; kingdom Bacillati; phylum Actinomycetota; class Actinomycetes; order Kitasatosporales; family Streptomycetaceae; genus Streptomyces; species Streptomyces sp. AF1A. Next base: position 7,843 of record NZ_JBLEBI010000130.1, on the reverse strand, counting down.
GGCACGCCCACCCCGCCCCCCGGCGCCGAGGTACTGCGCGGGCTCACGCTGCCCGGCTTGGCGAACACCCACAGCCACGCCTTCCACCGGGCGCTGCGCGGCACCGTCCAGGTCGGCTCCGGGACCTTCTGGACCTGGCGCGAGGTGATGTACTCCGTCGCCGACCGGCTCACCCCGGAGAGCTACCACGCCCTCGCCCGCGCGGTGTACGCCGAGATGGCCCTGGCCGGCATCACGTGCGTCGGCGAGTTCCACTACGTGCACCACGCCCCCGGCGGCACCCGCTACGCCGACCCCAACGCCATGGGCGAGGCGCTGATCGCGGCCGCCGCCGAGGCCGGCATCCGGATCACCCTCCTCGACACCTGCTATCTCTCCTCCGGCTTCGGCCGGCCGCCCGACGCCCACCAGGCGCGGTTCTCCGACGGCAGCGCGGAGGCCTGGGCCGCACGCTGTGCAGTTCTCAAGGAGCGGGATCACGCGCGGATCGGGGCGGCGATTCACTCCGTGCGGGCCGTGCCCGCAGGGCAGTTGGGGACCGTGGCGGCCTGGGCCGAGGAGCGGCGGGCCCCGCTGCACGTGCACCTGTCGGAGCAGACCGCCGAGAACGACGCCTGCCTCGCCGCGCACGGCCGCACCCCCACCCGGCTGCTCGCCGACCACGGGGTGCTCGGGCCGCGCACCACCGGGGTGCACAACACCCACCTCACCGACGAGGACATCGCGCTGCTCGGCGGCTCGGGCACCGGCACCTGCATGTGCCCGACCACCGAACGCGACCTGGCCGACGGCATCGGCCCGGCCGTCGCGCTGCAGCGGGCCGGTTCCCCCTTGTCCCTCGGCTCCGACAGCCACGCCGTCATCGACCTGCTCGAAGAGGCGCGCGCGATGGAGCTGGACGAGCGGCTGCGCACCCGCACCCGGGGCCACTGGACGGCCCCGGCGCTGCTGCGGGCCGCCACCGCCGACGGCCACGCCGCCCTCGGCTGGGGCGAGGCCGGCACCATCGAGGCCGGCGCCCTCGCCGACCTGACGACGATCGCCCTGGACTCGGTCAGGACAGCGGGACCGGCGCCCCGGCTGGGCGCCGAGACGGCCGTATTCGCGGCGAGCGCGGCGGACGTACGGCACACGGTCGTCGGCGGGCGGCACGTCGTGCGCGACGGCGCGCACACGCTCGTACCCGACGTGCCGCAGGCGCTGTCGGCCGCCGTCGAAGCCCTCCGCGGCTGAACCCCATCGCCCCCCACGAGGACACCATGAGCAGCAGCACCGTCATCACGAACATCGCCACGCTGGCCACCAACGACCCCTCCCTCGGATGGGGGTCCCCCCGCTCGAGCAAGTTCGAGAGTGGGGGAGGATCCCCCCTCGGTCTGATCCAGGACGCGGCCGTCGTCATCGACGGCGACCGCATCGCGTGGATCGGTGAATCCAGCAAAGCACCCGCCACTGACAACCGGGTCGACGCGGACGGCCGGGCGGTGCTGCCGGGCTTCGTGGACTCCCACTCGCACCTGGTGTTCGCGGGCGACCGCACGCAGGAGTTCAACGCCCGCATGTCCGGCCGCTCCTACACGGCGGGCGGCATCCGCACCACGGTCGCGGCCACCCGGGCCGCGAGCGACGCGGAACTTGAGGCGAACCTCACCCGTTACCTCGACGAGGCCCTCCGCCAGGGCACCACGACGTTCGAGACCAAGTCGGGCTACGGCCTGACCGTCGAGGACGAGTCGCGCGCCCTGCGCATCGCGGCCCGGCACACCGACGAGGTGACGTACCTCGGCGCGCACGTCGTCCCGCCCGACCACGCCGACGACCCGGCGGCCTATGTCGCCCTGGTCACCGGCGAGATGCTGGACGCCTGCGCGCCGCACGCCCGCTGGATCGACGTGTTCTGCGAGAAGGGCGCCTTCGACGGCGACCAGGCCCGCGCGATCCTCACGGCCGGCAGGGCCAAGGGCCTGCACCCGCGCGTCCACGCCAACCAGCTCTCCTATGGTCCCGGCGTGCAGCTGGCCGTCGAACTGGACGCGGCGAGCGCCGACCACTGCACCCACCTCACGGACGCCGACGTCGACGCCCTCGCGAACAGCGACACGGTCGCCACCCTGCTGCCCGGCGCCGAGTTCTCCACCCGCGCCGAGTGGCCCGACGCCCGCCGCCTGCTCGACGCGGGTGTGACGGTCGCGCTGTCCACGGACTGCAACCCGGGTTCGTCCTTCACCTCGTCCGTGCCGTTCTGCATCGCCCTCGCGGTGCGCGACATGCGGATGACCCCGGACGAGGCGGTCTGGTCGGCCACGGCGGGCGGCGCCGCCGCCCTGCGCCGCACCGACATCGGCCGCCTCACCCCCGGGGCCCGCGCCGACCTGATCCTCCTGGACGCCCCCAGCCACGTCCACCTGGCCTACCGGCCGGGCGTTCCGCTGGTCAGCGGGGTGTGGCGCGGGGGCGTCCGGGTGGCCTGAGCGGGGTGGGCGTCCGCAGGTCCGGCGCGGGGGCGTGCGCGTGGCCCGAGCGGGGTGGCGTCCGCGTGGCTTGAGCGGGGTGGGCGCGTGGCTTGAGCGGAGTGGCGTCCGCGTGGCGCCGAGCAGAGCGGCGTCAGGGGCTCCCGGCCCGGTCGTTCAGGGGGCCCCGGCCCGCCACCGCTGCTCCTCGCCGCCGTCCAGTGGCTTCAGCGCCACCCCCTGGTACCCGTCCGGGGTCACCGCCGTCTCGATGGCGATGTCCGGGCGGATCGTGCCGTCGGGGTCGACGGTGAAGCGGAGGTTGTCGCCGTTGTCGCCGTAGACCGAGTCGCAGGCCCAGATGCCCACACCCCGGTCCACCGAGCCCCGGCTGTCCAGGCAGAAGTCGTCGTCGGCCGCCGAGCGCAGCACGCGCAGGCGCGGGTCGTAGCGCCAGCGCTGGGTGTCGGAGGACGAGCAGCGCGCGGTGACGACGTCGTTGCCCTTGTCGAAGTCGCCGTAGCGGACGTCCAGGCAGCGGCCGGTGGCGAGGTTCACCACCTGCGCGGGTGCGGTGCCCGGGGGCGACGGCGGCGGGGGAGCGGAGGTGTGCCGCTGCGGCGGGGGTGTGCTCGAGCGGTGCGACGTCGGCGTCGGCGAGGGGGACGTGGCCGACGACGAGGGGGAGGCCGTGGGCGAGGGGGTGAGCGAGACCGTCGCGGTCACCGTCACCGCCGGAGGCTTGGGTGTGGCCGCCGCCGGCTTCTGGTCGGAGCCGTGCGCCGGGGTGAGCAGGAACACCAGGAGCGGGACCAGGGCCACGCCCAGGGCCGCGGAGGCCAGCAGGACCCGGCCCCGAGGCGGCCGGTCCGCCGCGGTGGCGGGCGGGTGCGGCGCGGGTCGCCCGGCCCGGCGGATGTACGCCGTGCCGTTCCACGGCAGCAGGCCCTCCGCCAGCGTCTGCCGCGGCGCGTCCCGCAGGGCCCGCAGGTCCTCGAAGGCGGCCGTGCAGTGCGGACACCGGGTCATGTGGGCGTCCAGGTCGGCGCTGTGGCGCGGGCCGTCCGGTCGTACCGCCTCCTGGATCAGCCGCCGGAAGTCGGCGCAGCGCGGGTCCTCGGAGGCGGCCAGCCGGTGCTGGAGGCAGGCCTGGGAGAGGGCCTTGAGGGCCTGCGGGGTGTCGTGGGCGACGTCCGCGCGGCTCAGGCCCAGGTAGGCCGCGATGCGCTCGGGCGGCTCCTCCTCCAGGACGCCGTACCAGATCAGGCCCTGGACGCGGGACGGCAGCGACTGGAACGCCGGCAGCAGCGGCGGGGTCGGGCCGTCGGGCAGACCGGAGGCGTTCAGGACGAGCAGCAGGCCGGGGTCGACGCCCGCGGACCGCTCGTCGGCGGCCCAGCCGGCCGCGGTCCGCGCGGTGAGCAACAGCAGATGGTGGCGGAGCGGGACGCCCGGCTCGACGCCGCGGGCGGTCTCGCGGGCCGCCGCGGTGACGGTCTCGGCCGCCAGCCGACGCGCGGCGGACTCGGTCGCGGCGCACAGCCGGGCGTAGGCGAGCACCGCCGGCTGGTGCCGCCGGCGCAGTTCCTGCAGCGCGGGGTACGCCGTCGGAGTGGACGAGCGCAGCAGCTCCGTCAGCCGTGCGTCCGGCGCGTCCTCGTGGCCGGCGCCGGGCTCGACTCCGTCACCGTCCCCCTGAGACATCCAGCACCCTCCGTCCCCTGTGGGCAAGCTACTTACCGGCCAGTTCGGGGGCCCCATAGTGGTGGAGGGAGGCGGCCCTGGAAAGAGGTTTCCGTGGGTAACCGAGTAACGGTTGGGACGCCGGGTACTCCCGAACCGGTGCAGTGGGCACAGCGGCGGGAACGCCGAAGCGGCCCGGCGCCGTGGGCCGGACCGCTTCCCGTGGCCACCCGGAGGCCGGTCGCCCCAGGGTCACTCCTCGACCGTCAGCCCCTTGCGGAGCCGTACCAGCGTGCGGGACAGCAGCCGGGACACGTGCATCTGGGAGATGCCGAGCTCCTCGCCGATCTCCGACTGGGTCATGTTCGCCACGAACCGCAGGGAGAGGATCTTCCGGTCGCGCGGCGGGAGCGCGGCGATGAGGGGCTTGAGGGACTCGATGTACTCGATGCCCTCGATCCCGTGGTCCTCGTAGCCGATGCGGTCCGCGAGCGCGCCCTCGGTCTCGTCCTCCTCGGGCTGGGCGTCCAGCGACGAGGCCGTGTAGGCGTTCGAGGCGGCCATGCCCTCGACGACCTGGTCGTCGGAGATGCCGAGCCGCTCCGCGAGCTCCGCGACCGTCGGCGCCCGGTCCAGCTGCTGGGCCAGCTCGTCCCCTGCCTTGGCCAGGTCGAGGCGCAGCTCCTGCAGGCGGCGCGGCACGCGCACGGACCAGGAGGTGTCGCGGAAGAACCGCTTGATCTCGCCGATGATGGTCGGCATCGCAAAGGTGGGGAACTCGACGCCGCGGGAGAGTTCGAAGCGGTCGATCGCCTTGATCAGGCCGATGGTGCCGACCTGGATGATGTCCTCCATCGGCTCGCTGCGGGAGCGGAAGCGGGAGGCGGCGAACTTGACGAGGGCGAGGTTGAGCTCGACGAGCGTGTTGCGCACGTACGAGTACTCGTGCGTGCCTTCCTCCAGCACCTCGAGGCGTTCGAAGAGGGTCTTGGACAGGGCCCGCGCGTCGACGGGGCCGACCTCGTCGTACGGGGGGATCTCCGGGAGCCCCTCGAAGGGGTCGAGGAGATCGATGGGATGGTCCAGTTGGTCCGGTGGGGGAGTCGACGTCGCGGTCGGGGTGTGCGAGGCGTCGAGCCGGGGTGACATGGGTGTCCTCCATCGTTCTCGGCATAAGGCTGCCGAAGCCAGTACGTGCACTGCGGTGTGCGGCGCCTCCAAAGCCGGCGTGTAGGGATACGTGTCCTTACTAGCCCTATCGGCTTTCCCGAACCGATCGCAAGTGCGTTCTGTTCGTCTATGTCTGATTATGTGAAGTTGTTCAGGTGTCGGAGTGCGCATCGAAGGCGTAATGTTCGAGGGCATCAGCGGCCACGACCTCGGGAGAGAGACGGCATGGACCACGGGACGGTCGGCAGCGCACAGTCGGGCCGGCTTCTGGTGGAGGTGCGGGAAGAAGGCTCCAGCGCCGTTGTGACACCGGCGGGTGAACTCGATCACCACACCGCCGATCTGTTGCGGGAGCCCCTCGACGACCTCCTGGCCAAGGGCTTCTCGCGGCTCGTCGTGGACTGCTCGCGCCTGGAGTTCTGCGACTCCACAGGGCTGAACGTCCTGCTCGGAGCGCGCTTGAAGGCGGAAGCCGCCGGTGGCGGGGTCCATCTGGCGGGGATGCTGCCCGTTGTCGCCCGCGTGTTCGAGATCACCGGGGCGGAGGCGGTCTTCACCGTCCACGACTCGGTGGAGGCGGCCCTGGCGGAGGAGAGCGGCAGCTCCGGCTGAGCCCGCACCCGCCGCTTACGGCTCCGCGGGCCCGACCGGCATGCCGGCGCCCCCAGGGTGTCGCCCGCCGGTCCCGCGTAAGACGGGGGTGTTCCGGGGCATCGCTCGGGCAGGAGTCATGCTGACGGCCGGTGGCCCACCGGATCGCCGGCCCGCCCACCAGGACGCAACGGGCCCGTACCCGCGACGACCACGGAGCGGCAGGGGTCCGCAAGGACGGCGGGCGCGTACGACGGGCGGACGGCAGCGGCGCCGGACGGATGACGACTGGGACGACTGCGGGCGGAACGGATGTGCGGATGCCGGGACGGACGGGATGCTCGACGGACGGACCGGCCGGCGCCGAGCGGTGCCGGACTGGTGGATCGTGAACTAGTGAATCGTGAACTGGTGAATCGGTGAGGTGAAGCGCTGATGAGCACCACCCGGCCCTACTCGCCGGGCGACCGCGGCCCGGAGCCGAGCGGCGCTTCCGGGGTGTCCGAGGGGGATGCGCCGGACGGCGCGACCGCCGGGGCGGCGGCGCCGTCCGCGCCCACCGGGTCCGAGGGCGACACCCGGACGGCACCGGTTCGGCAGGTCCGCAGGCTCGGCCTGCAGGGCGAGAGCGGCGTCGTCCCGCTCGCCCGCGACTTCACCCGCCAGGCGCTGTACGCATGGGGCTGGCTGCCCGCGGCCGGCGCCGACCAGCGGGCCGCCGCCGAGGACGTGCTGCTCGTCGTCTCCGAACTGGTCACCAACGCCTGCCTGCACGCCGAGGGCCCCGACGAGCTCGTCCTCGCCTGTGACAACAAGGTGATCCGGCTGGAGGTCTCCGACCGCGGCACCGGCCAGCCGGCCCCGCGCACCCCGCACCGCGCCGGCCGTCCCGGCGGGCACGGCATGTTCATCGTGCAGCGGCTGTGCCTGGACTGGGGCGTGGTCCGCGCGCCGGGCCGCCCCGGCAAGACCGTGTGGGCCGAGCTGGGCGCGCCGGCCTGACGCCGGTACCCGGGCCCCGGCCTCCACTGCGGCACCTCTTCGCGCACGCCGGATCGCCACAACTCCGGCCTGTGCCGCGTCTTCCCTCCTCACGGCCCCGGGCGTACCTTGACGGCCGAATCTGATGCACCGTCAGTAACCTCGCCGGGAATGAATGGGGTGGACCGACCGTGTCGTACCCGAAACGAACCGCCGCGCTCGCGTCCGCCACGGCCCTCGCCGGCTCGGCACTGCTGCTGGCCGCCGCCCCGGCGGCCCACGCGGACGTCGTCGACGTCGACTACCGCTGCCAGACGCCGATCGGCGTCAAGAGCGCCGTCTCGCCCATCGCCATCACCGGCGCCAGGAGCGGCAGCGGCTACCGGATCACCATGTCCTGGCAGAAGGGCGTCTCCTCCAGCCCGGTGGAGCTGGGCAAGGGCGCGATGAGCCCGAGCGCGACCATCGTGCTCGGCGGCGCCGACCGGGGCACGCTCCCGGTGAGCGGCCCGCCGAACGCGGCGGCGATACCCGCCAACACCCCCATCAAAATCAGCGACTTGAGCGGGACCTACACCCCGAAAAAGACCGGCAGGGTCACCTTCACGCCGGGCACCCTCACCATCAAGGCGCTCGGCACGACGACGACCTGCTCGCCGACCAACAAGCCGGGTCCGTCCCTGACGCTGGACGTGACCGCGGCCGGCGGATCGCCGACCGGCTCCTCCCCGTCGACGCCCTCGACGGCCGGGCAGCTCCCGCAGACCGGCCCCGACGACTCCGCCGTCGCCCTCGGCACACTCGGCGGCACGGTCCTCCTCGCCGGCGCGGCGGGCACCCTCTGGCTGACCCGGCGCGGCGGGCACCCTCTGGCTGACCCGGCGTGGCGGGCGCCTTCCGGCTGACCTGACGCGTCCGGACGGCCCGCTGCTGACCCCCTCCTACGGTCGCCGTCCCGCCCCGACCCC
>NZ_JBLEBI010000013.1:0-91588 GCF_047340315.1 Streptomyces sp. AF1A | reverse complement strand
CCGCCCGCGCCCCGGCGCTCAGGCATCGTCCCGGGACACCTGCGCGGCGGTGTGCTCCAGCAGCATCTCCAGCGCGGCCGGATAGGCGCTGTGCGGCATGCGCCGGGCGAGCAACTGAGCCGTGGCAGCGATGTTCGGATGGGACGCGGCGGGCAGGCGCGCATACGTGGAGCGCCACATCTCCTCGTCGCGCGCCCGGGCCTCGTCCGTCAGCGCGAGCGAACCGGCGTCGAGCGCGGCGAAGGCCAGGCTCTGGTCGATGAACGCGTGGTACACGCGGACCGCCGCCGGGTCGGGCAGTCCGGCCCCGCGCAGGATGCCGAGAATGGTCTCGTCCACCGCGATCTCGCGGGGCCTGCCGGTGACCCGGCTGGCGGTGAGGACGGCGGCCTGCGGGTGGGCGAGGTAGGCGGCGTGGATGGCCCGGCCCAGTGCGCGCAGATCCGTGCGCCACTCGCCGGTGGCCGTCCAGCTCTTCAGCGCCCGCCCCATCAGCTCGTCCCCGATGGCCCGGGTCAGATCGTCCATCCCGGCGAAGTAGCGGTACAGGGTGCTCGGATCGGCGCCCAGAGCCGCGCCCAGGCGACGCGCCGTCAGCCCGGCGCTGCCGTGCTCCCGGAGCACCCGGAGCGCGGTGTCCACGATGATCTCCTCGGACAGCACGGTTCCGGTACGCGTGGGCCGCCGCCGACGGCGCGCCGCCTCCGGCACCACTTGCTTGGCCATGTCGGTCGTCTCCTCCGTCGCCCGCGCCGGTCCTTATGCCAACAGGGTTGACCTTACATCCCCGCGTCCCGTTGCATCGAGTCGTCCGGAGGCGCTCGCCACCCGGACGACACCCGGACCACTCCCGGAAGAAAGGTGTGTGACATGCGCGTACTTCTCGTGGGCGCGGGCGGCGTCGGGACGGCCGTCACCCGGATCGCGGCTCGCCGCGACTTCCTCTCCCACATGGTCGTCGCCGACTACGACCTCTCCCGTGCCGAGGCCGCCGTCGCGGCGCTCGGGGAGCGCGGCGCCCGCTTCAGCGCGCACCGGCTGGACGCCTCCGACCAGGACGCGGTCCGCCGCATGCTCCTCGACCAGCGCTGCGACGTGCTCCTCAACGCCACCGACCCCCGGTTCGTGATGCCGCTCTTCCGGGCGGCCCTGGACGCCGGCACGCACTACCTGGACATGGCGATGTCACTGTCCGTGCCGCACCGCGAACGCCCGTACGAGGAGTGCGGTGTGAAACTCGGGGACGAGCAGTTCGCACTGGCCGAGCGCTGGCAGGAGGCCGGCCGGCTGGCGCTGGTGGGCATGGGCGTCGAGCCGGGCATGTCCGACGTCTTCGCCCGGTACGCGGCCGACGAACTCTTCGACGACATCGAGGAGATCGGCATACGCGACGGCGCCGACCTCACCGTCGAGGGATACGACTTCGCGCCGTCGTTCAGCATCTGGACCACCATCGAGGAATGCCTCAACCCCCCGGTCGTCTACGAGAAGGAGCGCGGGTGGTTCACCACCGCTCCCTTCAGCGAGCCCGAGGTCTTCGACTTCCCCGAGGGCATCGGTCCGGTCGAGTGCGTCAACGTCGAGCACGAGGAGGTGCTGCTGATCCCCCGGTGGGTGGACGCACGCCGGGTGACGTTCAAGTACGGCCTCGGAGACGACTTCATCGCCAAGCTGAAGACCCTCCACGCACTGGGCCTGGACTCGACGGCCAAGGTGACCGTGCCCGGGGACGACGGGCCCGTGCGGGTCTCCCCGCGCGATGTCGTCGCCGCCTGCCTGCCCGACCCGGCGGGCCTCGGGGACCGGATGACGGGCAAGACCTGCGCCGGCACCTGGGTGAAGGGCACCAAGGACGGGTCGCCGCGCGAGGTGTACCTGTACCACGTGGTCGACAACGAGTGGTCGATGCGCGAGTACGGCGCGCAGGCCGTCGTGTGGCAGACGGCGGTGAACCCGGTCGTCGCCCTGGAACTGCTGGCCACCGGCGCGTGGTCCGCGGCGGGCGTGCTGGGGCCGGAGGCATTCTCCCCGGGTCCCTTCCTCGACCTGCTCACCGAGTACGGATCTCCTTGGGGCCTGCGCGAGGAGAACTGATCGCGCCGCGGCCGGGCGCCCGAGCGTACGGAGCGGGCGCCGGCCCGTCCCGGCCGCGCCCGCGAGGAGGCCCCCCGGGACAATCCTCGTCATGAACGACGACTCCGAGAACCCCGAGGCCCCTGAAGACCCCGAGGGCCCCGAGGACATGGGTGATGTCGCCCATCGCATCGCCAGGATCGAGCAGGCGCTGCACAGCGGCGAGCGCGAACTGGTACCCGCATGGCGCCGGATGACGCGTGGCGAGCCGCGCTGGGCGGTGACCTGCGTGATCCTGGCGGCGGTCGCCCTGCAGCTGGTCCTGCCGCACCGGCTGGCGCTCGTGCGGCCGGTCTGGGCGTTGCCGGTGCTGGAACTGCTGCTGCTCGCCGCGGTGGTCGCCGGCAACCCCCGGAGGGTGGAGCCGAGGACGCGCCGGCTGCGCTGGCTGGGGCTGGTCCTGACCGGCGTCATCAGCCTGGCCAACGGCTGGGCGGCGGCCCGGCTCGTGGGGGACCTGCTGAACGGGGGCGGGGGCCAGGACGCGGTGCCGCTGCTGCGGGCCGGCGGTGTCATCTGGTTCACGAACGTCATCGTGTTCGCGCTCTGGTACTGGGAGTGGGACCGCGGCGGACCGATGGCCCGGGTGCGGGGGCAGCAGCAGTACGCGGACTTCCTCTTCGTGCAGATGCAGAGCCCCGAGCTGGCGCCGCCAAACTGGGAACCGGCGTTCCTGGACTACCTGTACCTGTCGTTCACCAACGCCACGGCCTTCAGCCCGCCCGACGTCATGCCCGTGTCCCGGTGGGCGAAGATGCTGATGATGCTGCAGTCCTCGGTGTCGCTCGTGACGGTGGTTCTGGTGGTCGCGCGGGCGGTGAACATCCTGAAATGAGGGCCGTCACCACGTCAGGGATGGAACCGCCACCGGCCCTCGGAAACGACATCCACCTCGTCGTCCCTGACGCGGATCGCCGTGTCGTCGTCGATGAAGTAGACCGGGAAGCCGGCCCGCTCGACGATGCGATCGGCCCAGGCGTCGTCCCGCTCCGGGAAGTCGGGCGAGTACAGGTGCGGCTTGAGATACCAGTCGAAGAGACCGAACGGCGGCTCAATCGTCCTCGCCCCGAGCACGTGCAGGTCCGCGGCGTCCCCGATCACGTCGGCGGAGTGCTCGGTGAGGTTCCTGCTGAAGATCATCGAACCGGCGCTCGTCCCCACGTAGACCCGTCCCTCCAGCGCCTCCAGGAAGCCGTCGGCCAGGCCGTTGCCGGTGATGCTGCGCGCCAGATGGTAGTGGTTGCCGCCCTCGACATGGATGACGTCGGCACGCAGCAGCCGGTCGAGCACCATCTGCCGAGGCAGCCCGTTCAGCTCCAGGACGTCGAACTCCCGCCAGCCGAGACCGTGCGCCTGGGTCAGGTGCGTCACGAACCACCCGTGGTCCCCGGGCTCGGCGACGGACGCCGTGGGAACGTACACGATGTTCGCCGACTCGAACGGCTTGCCCAGCAGGTCCCGCAGCGCGTCCCGCAACGTCTCGTTGCGCACGCCGGCCGCCGTCAGCAGAAGCTTCACCGGGTGAGTCAACCACCGCCGCCCCAGGCACGCAACGCGCTTGTGGGCAGGCCGTCAGAACACCGCCCGCACTTCTCCCACTTCCCGTCCTCCGCCGAGCACGGGCACGCGGCCCACGCGGTCGGTGGCCGGTGCGCTCACCCCCATCAGGCGCAGCGCGCGGGCGATGACCGGTCCCAGGGCCCGGGATCCGCCGTCGTCGATCTTCAGGGCCAGGGCGCGGCCGTCGGGCAGGGCGAGAGCCTGCACCGCTTCCGCGCCGACCTTCGACAGGGCGCCGGGGATCGCGCGCATGAGCAGGGTGTCGTGGCGGCGGGTGCCGGCGACGTACTCGGGGTGGGCGCGCATGGCGTCGGCGACCCGCCGCTCGGGGGTGCCGGGTGCGGCGAGCACGAAGCGGCGGTAGGCGCGGGCCAGGCCGGTCAGGCCGATGGCCAGCAGCGGTGCCCCGCAGCCGTCGGTGCCGACGGCGGCGACCGGCTCGCCCGCCGCCTCCTCGACCGCCGTCCGGACGAGCCGCTGCAGGGGGTGGTCGGGATCGAGGTAGGACTCCAGCGGCCAGTGCCGGTGCGCGGCGGCTGCCAGCATGGCGGCATGCTTGCCCGAGCAGTTCATGGCGACCCGGTCGCGCCGCTCGCCGGCCGCCAGGTAGGCCTCCTGCTCCTGCTGATCGAGGGGGAGGGCGGTCGGGCACCGCAGGTGCGCCGGGCTCAGCCCGGCTTCGTCGAGCATGGTCCGCACCAGGTCGCGGTGGAACGCCTCCCCGGAGTGACTCCCGGCCGCGAGCGCCAGCCGTTCGCCCGCGAGCCGCACACCGGTGTGCAGCACGCCGGCCGCCTGCATGGGCTTGTTGGCCGAGCGCGGGAGGACGGGGGAGTGCACGTCGCCCAGCGCCAGCTCCACGGAGCCGTCCGGCGCCAGCAGCACCAGGCTGCCCCTGTGCCGCCCCTCGACGAAACCGCAGCGGACGACCTCGGCGAGGACCGGATGGGGGGCGTCGGCCGCGGTGGGTGTCGCGGGCTGGGACATCGGCGGTGACCTCCGGGCCGGTACGGGGCCGGCCACATGGCCGGCCACCCTCGCATGCTGAACAAGCCCGTCGGTGGCACACACCGTCCCGCCGGGCTCCGGGCCACGGTAGCCGCAGCCGCTGTGCCGAGCGGCAACGGGCTCCCCCTTCGCGGTCGCCGGGCCACCACGTGCCACGGCCGATGACACGTCGGCGGGTACGGGTGTTCTGCGGGCGCCCCGATGGAATGATGCGGCGTCATGCGTGCTGCGTACATCGAGAAGCTGGGCCCCGCGGACCTGGTCCGGTACGGCGAGATCGCGGTGGCCCGGCCCGGTCCGACGGACGTGCTGGTGGATGTCGTGGCCACCGCGGTCAACCAGGTCGATCTCTTCGTCCGGTCGGGGCTCTTCGTGACACCGCTGGACTTTCCGTTCGTCGTCGGACGCGATCTGGTGGGCACGGTCGCCGAGGCGGGCCGGGGCGCAGCGGGCTTCCGTGCCGGTGACCGGGTGTGGTGCAACAGCCTCGGGCACGGCGGGCGCCAGGGCGCCGCTGCGGAGCAGGCCGTGGTGGCGGCCGACCGGCTCTACCACCTGCCGGAGGGCGTGGACCCGTACGAGGCGGTGGCCGTGTTCCATCCCGCGGCGACCGCCTACCTGGCGCTGTTCGTGCACGGTCGGCTCCGCGTCGGCGAGACGGTCCTGGTGGCGGGGGGCGCGGGTCAGGTCGGCAGCGCGCTGGTCACCATGGCGGCGCGCGCCGGTGCGCGTGTCCTGGCGACGGCCGGCGCACGCGACGCGGAGTACTGTGCGCGGCTCGGCGCGGCCGAGGTCTTCGACTACCGGGACCCCGGCCTGGTGAACGGAATCCGGCGGGCCGCGCCGTCGGGCGTGGACGTCTACGTGGACACGGCGGGCGTCAACGACCTTCCCACCTCCGTCGGCCTCCTCGCCCACCGCGGCCGGGTGGTCCTGCTGGCGGGCGCCCGCACCCGTCCCGTGCTGCCCGCCGGAGCGCTGTACATGAACGACCGCTCGGTGGTCGGGTTCGCCATCTCGCACGCGACGGCGGAGGAACTCGCCGAGGCGGCCACGTACGTCAACGAGCTCCTCGTGCAGGGCGTACTGCGGCCACGCCGCATCGAGTCCTTCCCGCTGAGCGCGGCCGGCGAGGTGCACGCGCGGATGGAGCGGGGCGAGCTGCGGGGTGTCCGCGCGGTCCTGCGCACGGACCTCACCGCGGCCGAGTGACGCGGCCTGCGCGGGGCGCCGGCGAGACGCCGCATACCGCGTCCCTTCCGCCGTCGGCCCGGGGCACCCGGCTCCGCGAGGAGGACACCCGCCGGTCACGGAGCCGAGGGCGCCCCCGCTCGGGCGAAAGGGCGGACGACCGTGCCGTCGCGACCCGCTCCGCAACGGCGGAGAAAAACGGTTGGGCGGGACGGGCCTCGGCCCGGTAGCGTGTACGTGACCGTGATCCCGCCCGAGGAGGTGAGACCCATGAACGCTGTGTCCCTATGGGTGCTCCCCCGCTCCGTCACGGTCGGCGACTGACACAGGTGTCGCCGGGAGCGCCCGAAACAAGGCGCTCCCGAAAGGCAACACGCCATGCATTCCGTGCAGTTCACTGCGGAGACGACGTCGAACGGCGTCGTCGAGCGAGACTTCACCGTGGGCGAGATCCCCGGCGTGCTCTGGTCGCCCGCATCCGGCCCCGACCGCGCACCCCTGGTGCTGCTGGGCCACGGCGGCGGCACGCACAAGAAGTGGCCGGCGATGACGGGCCGTGCGCACCTCCTCGCGACCGGCTGCGGATTCCACGTCGCCTGCATCGACGCGCCCGGCCACGGCGGCCGCCCGCGCACAGCACACGACGAGCAGGAGATCGCCGCGCTGTTCAGGGTGCGAGAGGCGGGTGAGCCGGAGGGCCCCGTCGTCGTCCGCTACAACGCCCACCTGGCCGAGCGCGCCGTACCCGAGTGGCAGGCGACCCTGGACGCCCTCCAGGAGCTCCCGGAGATCGGCGCCGGCGGACCGGTCGGCTACTTCGGCCTGAACATGGGCACCGCGATCGGGGTGCCGCTCGCGGCGGCCGACCCCAGGATCGCCGCCGCCGTCTTCGGTCTCCACTGGCCCGACGCCCTGGCCGAGAAGGCACGGCAGATCACCGTCCCGGTCGCGTACATGCTCCAGTGGGACGACGAGCACATCCCGCGCGCGTCCGGTCTCGCGCTGTTCGACGCCTTCGCCTCGAAGGAGAAGACGCTGCACGCCAACGCGGGCAGGCACAAGGAGCTGCCCAGGTTCGAGTCCCACAGCGCGGCCGTCTTCTTCGCCCGGCACCTCGGCGATCCGGGCGCTCCACGGGCCTGACGCGACGGGTACCGGCGTCCGGTCCGCCGACCGGGCGCCGTACCGCGGCTGTGGCGGCGGGCACGTCGTCGCCGCGCGTGGTTCAGCGCGCCGTGACCCAGCCCGGCACCCACGTCCCCTCGGCACCGTGGCCGGCCGCCGTGGCGGCGAGGTGGGCGCGCAGGGTGGCCAGCGCCGGGTGGGGGTTGTCGCGGTGCCAGAGGAGGGAGTGCGGGTAGACGGGTGTCGGATCGGTCACCGGGATACGGCGCAGACCGTGGCCGGCGGGCCAGACGATGCGGGTGTGCCCGCCCATGAAGGTGGCCAGGGCAGGGGTGTCGGCGATGGTGTCGAGGAGCGCGTCGGAGCCGAAGTTGGGGCCGGTCGCCTCGATGGTGAGGTTGAACTCGGCGACGAGGTCGTCGTAGTACGCGGCCCACTCGGTGCCGGGGACGATGCCGGGCATCCAGATCCGGTGCCCGACGAGCTGAGCGACGGTCACCGAGCGGGCGCCCGCCAGCGCGTGGTCGGGGCCGGTGAGCAGCTCGAGCGGCTCGTCGAGCACCCGGACGGACTCGATGTCCTCGGGAAGGGGCCGGCCGGGCGCGGCGACGGCGCGGAAGGACGCGTCGATCGAACCGGACCGCAGGGCGGCGACGGCCGTGTCGATGTCGAACAGCATCATTACGTCCAGGTCGATCTCGGGATGCGCACGGTGGAAGCCGCGCATCAGGCCGGCCGCCGCGCCGCGCGAGGCGATCACGTCGACACGCAGCGGTCGGCGGCCGGTGCGCACGGACGCGACCGCGCGCTCGGCGACCCGCAGCAGCTCGCGCGCGTGGGGCAGGAACGCCTGCCCGTCGATGGTGAGCCTGGCGCCGCGCGCGGTGCGGGTGAACAGCCGTACGCCGAGGTTGCGCTCCAGCGCGGCGATGCGCTTGGAGACGGCCTGCTGGGTGACCGCCAGCTTGGCGGCGGCCTCCTGGAACTGCCCCGCGTCGGCGGCGGCGACGAAGGTCCGGACGGCGTCGAGGTCCATGCCGACACCCTACGGGTACAACCATCGGTTGTGCGGAAACGGTCCTGCGGTTGTTTGACCTGTTGACTCGGTGCTCGCTTTGATGCGGTGATCGCGGATCGGTTGTACGGGCGAGTGGCGAGAGGCGAGGGGCGTCGGAGATGCGTTGCGGGTACCGGCTGGGGCGGCGGTTCGGATGGCTCTGGGGAGCCTACGGAACCAGCGCGCTCGGCACCTGGCTCGCCTTCGGCGCGTTCCCGCTGATCGCCATCCGGGTGCTGCACGCCGGACCGGCCGAGGTCGCCGCGCTCTCCTCCGTGGGCACCGCGGTGGGCGCGGTCGTGGCGGTGCCGCTCGGCCCCTGGGTGGAGTTCCGCCGCAAGCGGCCGGTGCTGATCACGACGGACCTGGCGCGGTGCGCCGCGCTGCTGACGATCCCCGCCGCGTTCGCGCTCGGCGCGCTCACCTTCCCCCAGCTCCTGCTGGTCTCGGTCGTCGTCGCGGCGGCCGACATCACGTTCCGCGCCGCCTCCGGCGCGTATCTGAAGACGCTGCTGCCGGCCGAGGACCTGCTCGTCGCCAACGCCCGGTTCGAGTCCACGACCTGGACGACCACGATCATCGGACCGCCGCTCGGCGGCGCCGCGATCGGGCTCCTCGGCCCGGTGGCGACGGTGGTGGCCGACGCGGTCAGCTACCTGCTGTCGGCCCTGGGCATCCGCGCGGGCGGCGGGCACGAGCCGCCGCCCGAGCGCCGGGAGGCCGCCCGCATGCGGGCCGGGGACATGCTCGACGGGTGGCGGTACATCCTCGCCGACACGACACTGCGTCCGCTGTTCTTCAACACCGCCGCGTTCAACGCCCTGGTGATGGCCACCCAGCCGCTGCTGGCCGTCCTGATGCTCGGCCGGCTCGGCTTCGCACCGTGGCAGTACGGCCTCGCCTTCGCCGCGCCCTCGATCGGCGGGCTGTTCGGTTCGCGGTTGGCTCGTCCGCTCGTCACCCGGTTCGGGCAGCACCGGGTCCTGGTCGTGGCCGGGGCCCTGCGCGTGCTCTGGCCCGTCGGCCTGGCCTTCCTGGGGCCGGGGGCCGGAGGGCTGCTGCTGGTGATGGGCGTCGAGCTGGGGCTCATCTTCTGCTGCGGGGTCTTCAACCCCGTCTACACCACCTGCCGCCTGGAGCGCACCGCGCCCGACCGGGTCGCCCGCACGCTCTCCGCCTGGACCGTGACGACCAAGGCCTCGACCGCGCTCCTGACGGCCGTCTGGGGCGTCCTGGGCAGCCTGCTCGGCCCGCGCACCGCCATCGGCCTGGCCGGCGTACTCCTCCTGATGACCCCTCTGCTGCTCCCACGCCGCGCGGCCGAACCTCGCTCCGGCACGCAGCCGGCGCCGAGCCGCGCCTGACGCGCCGTCCGCGTGTGCCGGAGCGTACGGGGGCGGTGTCGCCACTGGCCCGGCGCCAGGTCGGCGAGGGCGGTCAGGCGGGGCGGCGTCCCCCGGGGGGTGAGCCCCGCGTCGTCGGACGCCGCGCGCACCGCGACGTCTCCCGGGCGGAGAGGGCAGGATTCGAACCTGCGTGGGCCCCTAGGGGCCCGACCGTGAGGCGAGCTCGTGGTCCCCGATCAGCCACTCCGGGCACCTCTCCTCGATCCCGGCTCCGTTGGTGTCCGGTGCCGTTCACGGGAACCAGAGTGGCAGGGTTCGCTGACGCGAGCCTGACGAGACCCTGATGCGCGGCCGGGGCTCACCAGATCAGGCACCAGTAGTCGTCGGCCCGCCCGATGCCCACCGAGGGCAGGCCCCTGGGAATGAGCGCCGGATCCGGCGGACCGAAGGCCGACAGCGAGCACACGGGGTCCCCGACCACCCCGGCGGCGGCCATGCGGCGAGCGGCAGCCACCGCCGCCCGGCTCGTGTACCACCGCGTCGACGGCTGTGGCGCCGGTGAGGGCGTGGGGCGCGGTGATGTCCGCGGCGGTGAGGGCCGAGGCGATCTCGGTGGCGCCGTGGGCCGCGGTGTCCTCGCCGGCGCGGTGGGCCGCGGTGTCCTCGGCGGTGCGGTGGGCCCGGGTGACACCGGGGGTGGTGGCGTGAGCCCCGGCGAGACCGGTGGCGGCGACTTCGGTGGCAAGGGCGGTGACGTCGGCGCGGGTGCCGGGGGCGACAGCGGCGGGACCGGCGGTGCGGACAGGGACGGCAGCGGTGATCGCGGCGGGGCCGGCGACCGGAACGGTGCCGTCGGGGGCGGCGGCGGTGGCGGCATCACCGGCAGTGCCGGAGCCGACGTCGTCGCCGGCGCCGGCGGCACCGGCGCGGAGGGGGGCACGAGGAACGATCGCGGTGGCTGCGCGGGTGCCGAGGACGGTGGCGGCGGCGCCGCCGAGGTCACGGGTGGTACCGGCGTGACTCCCGGTGCCGACGTCACCGGGGGCGTGGACGCTGACGGCGGCTTGGGCACGGCTCCGGGCGGCGTCGGCGCGGCTGTCGTTCTGCCCTGCGCCGGTGGGGGCCGATGGCTGGACGGCGGCGGCTTCGGTGGCCGGGGACCGGTCGTCGCCGTCCCCGTCCGCGGAGGCGCAGTCGCCGTCGCGGTCGTAGGCGGGCGTGTGGGGGTGGGCGTACGTGTCGGCTTCCGCGTGGTCGTGGGCGTGGGCAGCGGCGGGCCCGTCGGCGTGGGCAGGGTTATGCCCGACGGCGCCGGGTGAGGAGTTCCCTGATTCAGCGTCACCAACGCCCAGATGCCGAGACCACCGAGGACAAGCGCGGCGGCACCGCCCACGATCCACGGGGCTCGCCGGTGTGGACGTCGGTGACGGTTCATGTTCCAACTGTCCGGAAGCGGCCGGGACACTGCCACTGGGGTTACTGACGCCGGGTTTTCCGACAGCACCACATGGGTGACCACACGGGCGCGCCGCGGGTGGGCCGTCGCCGGCCGGATACCAGGCGCCGCAGAGGTCGCCCCGCTGCGGCGTTGGAGAGATCCCCGCCCTTGGGCGTCCGGGTCATGGCCTGATCTTCACAGCCCGCCGTCCAAGGCGGCGACGCGTCACTTCCGGACGGTGAAGCCGTTGACGCCCGTCAGTTCTGCGGAAAGGTCCCACAGCCGGGCCGCCTGCTCCGGGTCGGTCGCCCAGTCCCTGACGCCGGTCCTGAGCCGCACGGCCGGCCGGGTCTCCGCTCGGGCCGCCGGGAGCGGGTTCGGTCCGGCCGTCAGGGCGAGTTGGTGGCCGGCAGTTCCAGGTTGAGTTCGTAACCGCCGTCGGGCGTCGGCCCGGAGGTGATGGTTCCGCCGAGGAGTTCGGCGCGCTGGCGCAGTCCGGCCAGGCCGTGGTGAGCGCCGGGGAGGGGCAGCGCGGGACGGGTGGGGGCCGTGTTGGCGACGGTGGTGTGGATGGTGCCGTTCGTGCGGCGGATGTGCACGGTGGCCCTGGCGCCGGGTGCGTGTTTGCGGACGTTGGTCAGGGCCTCCTGGACGGTGCGGTAGACGGCGCGCTGGACGGGGGGTGAGAGGTCGTCGGGCAGGTCCGTCTTCAGTTCCGCGTCGATGCCGCTGCTTTCGACCAGCCGCTCCAGGTCGGCGAGGGACGGTTGGGGGGTGAGTTCCGTGGGGCGGCTGCCGGAGGCCCGCAGCACGCTGACCATGTGCCGCAGCTCCTCCAGGGTCTGCACGCTCAGCTGCCGGATGGTGGCCGCGGCGTCCCTGGTCTCGGCGTCCTGGCTGCCCACCTGCAGCGCTCCGGCCTGGACGGCGATGAGACTGACCTGGTGGGAGACCACGTCGTGCATTTCCCGCGCGAGCTGGGCGCGTTCCTGCGCGAGGATGCTCTGGGCCGTCAGCAGCCGTTCGTGCTCGCGGGCCTCCGAGATCTCGGCGAGCCGGTGCGAGAGGTCGCGCCGTGCTTGTACGAGCTGGCCCAGGAAGACGGGGGCGGCCGCGGTGGCCAGTGTGTAGGTGAGGTGCACCAGGGTGTTGGCCTGGGTGAAGTCGTTGGCTTTCAGGGAGGACCACGGCCAGGGGAGGAAGTCGCTGATGGCGTAGGTCAGGGAGCAGCCTGCCAGCAGGACGCGGTGGCGGCCGATCAAGGACAGGGTGTACAGGGCGGCCGTGGTGGCGAACACCGCGTCGGTGGTCATGGCGGAGGGGAGGGTGAGCGCGAAGGTCAGCAGCGGCCGGTGGCGGCGCAGCGCAAGGGCGAGGGCGGCCAGGAGTGCGCAGATCATGGCCGGCCGCGTCTCGAAGTCGACGTGAACCCAAGCGTCCAGCAGCGCGATCAGGACCAGCAGAACGTCCTGGAGCGGAGCCGGTGGTCTTCCCGGTGTCACCGGGTGTCCCCGCCCTGGGACGGTGTGAGCAGGCCCGCGCGCTCGGCGATCAGGGCCGCCTGGACGCGGCTGCTGACCCGCAGCTTGCTGAGCACGGTGCTGACGTGGCCCTTGACCGTGCCCGTGCTCAGGTGCAGGCGTTCGCCGATGTCGGTGTTGGCCAGGCCCTCGGCCATCAGCAGGAGAACGGCCCGCTCGCGCTCGGTGAGCCGGGCGGCGAGGCGGGCGGCGGGCTCGCGGCCGTCCTGGTCGAGGTAGCCGTCCACCACCGTGCGAGTGACCCGGGAGGACAGCACCGTCCCGCCCTCGGCGAGGGCCCGCACGAGATAGGGCAGCTGCTCGGGGTCGGTGTCCTTGAGCAGATAACCGGCGGCTCCCGAGCGAAGGGCGGTGGCCACGTATTCGTCGGTGTCGAAGGTGGTGAGCATGGCCACCACCGGAGGATCCGGCATGCGGCGGAGGTCGGCCAGGACGGTGAGCCCGTCCACGTCCGGCATCCGGATGTCCAGCAGGACGACGTCGGGCTGTGCCTCACGCACCACGGGTACGGCGCGGCTGCCGTCGACCGCGGCCACGACCTCGATGTCGTCCGCCGCGTTCAGGATGTGTGTGAAGCCCGTACGGACCAGGGCCTCGTCGTCGACCACCAGTACCCGGATCACCTGCGCTCCGCTCTTCACATGTCTGCCGCTCGATGCCTACCACCGAGTCGGCCGTCTCGCGCCGGGTTGGCGACGAACGACGCCGATCGGCGGCGCGAGACCAGCCATTCGGCCGGATGGGCCTGGGCCGGCCGGGGCCCCACGTGGGCGTGGGCCGTCCCTCGGCCGGCCGCCGTGCCGCGGCACGGCACTGGCCCCGGGCCGGGGCGGCCGGGGCCAGTGGGTGACGGACGATCCCGTGTCTCACGGGTGGCGGGCCGCTCAGGCCGCCCTCGTCTCGCTGAAGCGCGTTCCCTGCTCGCTGATCGTGTGCCAGGCCGCGGCCAGCGCGGTGATCGACAGCGAGGAGTACGGAGCCAGGCCGCTGTCGGCGGACGCCTCAGCCGGCTGGACGCTCCACACGCCACCTCGGCGCGTGAGGGAGACGGTGTGCAGGGGCGCCATCCGCAGTCGCCAGAAGGCTCGGACCGGCTCGGCCAGGGCGTTGACGAGCAGGGCCTGCGCCACGGCCGGCTCGACGACGGCCAGCGTGGAGCCGGTCTCGGCGGGCAGGCTGCCGAGCCACTGAGCGGTCCGGCGGCACAGCTCGCGTACGGTCTCGCCGCCGTGCGGCGCGGCGTCCGGATCCGTCAGCCAGGCGCTGTAGCCGTACGGGTCCGCGGCGGCGATGTCGGCCACCGCGCGGCCGCTCCAGGCGCCGTGGTCGAGGTCGCGCAGTGCGGGCTCTGCCACGGCCCGCAGCCCGAGGGCCGCGGCGGTCAGCGTGGCGTCGGACGAGGGCGACCTGATGGCCGACGAGTGGGGAGGCAGTGGTGCGCGGGCGACGCCCGTACCGCTGGGCTTCCGCTCACGGAGCGGGGCGTCGGCGAAGACGGTGTCTGCCGGGCGGGCGCACAGAAGTGTCAGTCGGTTCGTCATGCGGCTGCCCTCCTTGTCGGCCGGCGTGTCGTGGTGACGTCCTTCCGGCGGGAGCCGGCGACCTGTCCCCGCCACCGGCTCCACGGAGCGGAGCACGAGCGGTCGACACGTAGCGCATCACTACCTCAAGAGTTCCCGCCCGGCCCCGCCCCGGGTACCTGCCGGCCGTCCGGAGTGCCCCTGCCAGGTGGCCGATGAGGGCCCGGCCACCTGGCAGACCTCCGGGCCGGGGACCGGTCGGCTGGTGGGAGCGGGCGGACCGCTCCCAGAAGGTAAGGACATATGAACATATGGACGTACTCACCATGGTGGCTTCGCACTCGCGGCCGCGATGGCACGCCAGGGCCTTGCCGGCCTGCACCTGCCGCGCACCCCGAAGGGGGAGTCAGCGCGCGCCCCGAAGGACATGACGTCCTGAACGTCCTCACGGCGAAAGCGCCCGGACGGCCTCCTCCCGGGCCGGCATCAGGGTGCGCTGGGTTCCTCGTACGGGATGCGGCTCAAGTGCACGACCTCGCCCAGCGTGCCCCATTCGTCGCCGCCGAGCTTGGTGAGGGGGCGCAGCAGCCCGCTGCCGGGGCGGCCGTGGACGAGGCACTCGTCGTCCACCGCGGCATGCAGCACCCGCCCGAAGACCAAGGTGGAGTTTCCCATGCGCAAAGTGGTGTGCGAACGGCATTCCAAGGCCACCGGGGCCACGGCCACTCTGGGCGGACGCACCCGCCTGCTGGTCTCACGCCGGATACCCGCGGAGTCGAACTCGCTGACCGTCCGAGGAAAGTCGATGGCGGTCGCGTTGATCAGCTGCAGGAGCGGTGCGGAGGAGAAGTTGACGACGAACTCCCCGCTGTCCTCGACGTTGCGCAGGGAGTCCTTGCGGCCGATCGAGGTGAACTGCACGATCGGGGGATCGGTGCTGGCGATGCTGAAGAAGGAGTGCGGGGCGAGGTTGTCGGTGCCGTTCGGCGCGACGGTGGAGACCCAGGCGATCGGCCGCGGAATCACGACCGATGTCAGGAACCTGTAGAAGTCCGCGCTGCTCATCGCCTCGGGGTCGTATTCGACACGCATGGGGCCCAGTATCGAAGCCGCGCACCGGAGCGTGCCGCAGCACGGGTGCGTGTCGTACGCGTGCTGCCAGATGCGGGCCCGCCGTCCCCGGGGCACGATCGCCCGCCCTCGCCCCCCGGCTGGGGGAGCGAGGGCAGTGCGACGGTCGTGCGGGCAGCGACTCGCGATCAGAGCGTCTTGACGAGACCGCCGTCGATGGTGAAGTCGGCGCCGGTGATGTTGGCGGCGCGGTCGCTGGCGAGCATCAGGACGAGGTCGGCGACCTCGTCGGGGCGGGTGAAGCGACCGGTGGGGAGGCCGCCCAGACCGTTGATCGCGAGGTCCACGGCCTCCTGCGGTGCCACGCCCATGGCGGTCGCGATGGTCTCGGCGATGCCGCCGGGACCGGTCCACAGTTCGGTGCTCACCGGGCCGGGTGCGATGGTGTTGACGCGTACGCCCTGAGGAGCCACTTCCTTGGACAGCGCCTTGGAGAAGTTGGTCAGTGCCGCCTTGGAGGCCGTGTAGTCGATGACGCCGGGGTCGGGCAGGAAGGCGTTGATCGAGCTGATCGTGACCATCGACCCGCGCGCGGCCAGCAGTGCGGGAAGGGCCGCGCGTGCGGCACGGACCGCGCTCAGCACGTTGACGGTCAGCGTCTCGAGCCACTGCTCATCGGTGACGGAGGCGAAGCCGCCCGGACGCGCCCGGGCCACGCCGACGTTGTTGACCAGGACGTCGAGGCCGTCGAGCCGTTCGACAGCGGTCCCGATCAGCGTGGTGACGCCGTCGGCGGTGGCCAGGTCGGCGGTCACCGGGACCACGGCCCCGGAGGCCGCCAGCTCGGCGAGTTCGGGGCTGACGGTGCGGGCGCCGGCCACGACGCGGGCGCCCTCCTCGACGAAGGCGCGGGTGACGGCGAGGCCGATGCCGCGGCTCGCTCCGGTGACGACGACGGCCTTGTCCTTCAGGCGCAGATCCATGATGTCTTCCTCGGTGGTTCGCGTGCGATGTACGGGTGTGGGGAACAGCGGGTGCGGGGCTGGTCGTCAGAGCCCGGCCGTGGTGGACCGGCCGGTGATGCCCTGGCGGGCCAGCCAGCCCAGAGCGCAGCCGGCGACGGCCCTCCAGCCCTGGTCGACGACCAGGGAGTGGCCGCGGTCGGGGAACTGCTCGAGGTCGGTGATCGCCGTCGAGCCGCCGTACAGCTTGTAGGCGGCACGCGTGACGACATCCGGCACGGTGTGATCGCGCCGGCCGGACATCAGCAGCAGGGGCCCTCGCCGGGTGTTACGGGTGTCGACCGCGGCCGGAGAGCTGCGGCTGAAGTTGGCAAAGGCCGCTTGGAACAGCGGCCGGCCCGGAGCGGGGATGGCGTACGCCTCGAACAGCGCGTCGGATTCCTGCCGCGGGACCGCGTTGCCGAAGGCGTAGCGGAACCGGCCCGCTGTCAGGGACACCGCTCGGGTCCGGTTGGCCGGGTTGCGCAGGACCGGGGCGGCCGAGCGCAGCTGGCTCAACGGCAGGGGCGCAACGCCCTTGATCGGCGCCGGGGCGATCGCCACGGCGGCGCGCGCCAGGCCGAGGCCGAGCAGCTTCTGGGCGATCAGACCGCCGAAGGAGTGCCCGATCAGCACGGGCGCGGCAGGCAACGCCGCGATCAGGGTGGCGTAGTGCTCGGTCACCTCGTCGATGCCTGCCGAGGCCATGGTCTCCGGGTGGGACCGCGCGTCGGACGCGTTGTCCGGTTCACCGGGCCAGCCGGGGGCGAGCGGCGCGAATCCCTCGGCAAGCAGCAGCTCCGTCCAGGGCTGCCAGGAGGAGGAGTGCAGCCACAGCCCGTGGATCAGCACGACCGGGGTGCGCTGGTCCGTCATGAGAGCCTCCTTGTGGCGGAGGACCGCCTGATGCGATCTCCTGGGGTGCTCTCCACGATGGCGCCGGCGTCGTGCCGGTCGGCTCAGTCGGATGACGCAAACGGCCGGGTTGGGACATGACCGAGGGGCCGGGTGCGTCGCGAGGTCACGGCTCGTCGGGCGCAGCGTCGCCCATGGCGGCGTCGAGGGCGTCGCGGAGCGCGGCGCGGTTGGTGATCCCGAGCTTGGGGAAGATGCGGTACAGATGCGAGCCGACCGTACGCGGGGAGAGGAACAGCCTCGCGCCGATCTCCTTGTTCGTCAGTCCGCTCGCCGCGAGTTCGGCGATCTGCCGCTCCTGGACGGTCAGCGACTGCAGTCCCCGGTCGCGCGCGCCGAATGCGGCGCGCGCGGCGGCGAGTTCCGCGCGGGCCCGCTCGGCCCAGGGGAGTGCGCCGAGCTCGGTGAAGACGCGGAGGGCTTCTTCGAGCTGCTCCCGGGCCGCCCTCGTCTCGTGATCGCGCCGCAGTCTTTCGCCGTAGGCCAGGCGGATACGGGCGGTCTCGAAGGGGAACACGGCTGCCCCCGGCAATGCGAGCGCCTGCTGGTAGAGAAGGGATGCCTGGACCCGTGCGGTCATGGCCTGTGCCGCCGTGGTGACGAGCGCCAGGCGCGGGGAGAGGGCGGGCAGCCCGGCGGCGACGGCCGCCTGCACGTGGAGGCGTGCCTCGTCGGCGTGTGAGCTGCGCATGGCCGCTTCGACGAAGTCCAGCAGGGTTCGCGGCGCCTGCTCGCGGTGGGGCGCGAACTCGCCGGGCGCCGTGATGGCGGTCGCGAACCGGAAGGCGGTCGCATGGTCGGAGCGGGCCAGCGCGGCCATCGCGCCGACGGCGTCCGCGTACTGGGTGAGGTGGCCGATCCCGCGGGGCCGGGCCCAGGCCTCCACCGCCCTGCGGTGATCGTCCGCCGTCTCGGTGTCGCCGCGGCAGGCGGCGACCATGGCGAGAAACGCGCGGTACTGATGGGCGAAGAGCGCGTAGCCGTGCCGTGCGGTCGACTCCAGACCCCGCCGGCCGGTCTGCTCGGCGTCGGCCCAGCGGCCTGCCCCCATGTGATCCAGCATCACCAGCTGGAGCAGGGTCATGGCGTTTCCGGCGGCGCCCGCCTCCCCTTCCCGGGCCACCAGGCGGTTCAGCGAGGTGCGGAACTCCTCCAGTACGTCGAGATGGTAGGCACTGACCAGCAGCCGCATGGCATCCCACGGCCGGTCGGACGTGGTGCGGACGAACTCCCGGCGCAGACGCTCGATGCCGCCCGCGCCCCGGCGCACGATGTCGCCCCAGGTGTCGCGGTAGAGGAGGCTCGCCGACCCCGCGGGATCGGCCCGGTCGCAGAAACGGTCCACGCAGGACCCGGTGATCGTCCAGGTGGCGGTGTCGGCGGCGAACAGGGCGATCACCAGCAGGAGGTTGATCAACCGCTCCGCCGTCGCCTTGTCCTCGACGGGGTCTGCCAGTCCTTCCAGGGCGGCGACGACCCTGCGATGCGTGCTGCGCACGTCGCCGTCCCGGTACAGGGCGGCGTAGCACTCGGCGATGATCACGTCGGTACGGGCCGTGCCCGCGCTCTCCGACAGCTGCTGGGCACGTTCGAGCTGGGCCGACTGCCCGGCGACGAAGGCCGCCTCCGCCAGCCGCCGGGAGCGCTGGTCCGCTCGCTCGCTGAGCTGCGCGGCCCGCTCGAGCCAGCTCACCGCGACGGAGGAGGCTCCTCGCCCGGTCGCCGTCTCGGCAGCGTGCTCCAGCAGCGCGGCGACCTTCTCGTCCGGGTCCACGGTCGACTCGGCGAGGTGGTGCGCCCGCCGCTCCTCGTCGTCCCGATAGAGCCCGGCGAGTTCGGCGTGCGCCGCCCTGCGGCGGCCGGGCGAGGAGAGCTGGACCACCGCGGACCGCACCAGGGGATGCCGGAAACCGAGCTGACCGGTCGCCGGGTCGGCCACCAGCAGGCCGCGGCCGATCGCCTCGTCCACATCGCCCAGCCGCCGCTCCAGCGCGGGACGGCGGGGCCCGGCCACGGAGGCCAGGCCGTCCAGGGCGGCGAGCAGCAGGGCGTCCTGGGCGGAGGGCGTCAGCTCGGAGATCCGGTGTGCGTACAGGCGCTCCAGACGGCGGGTGAGAGGCGGCGCGGGTGCCGGTCCGGCCGCTGTCGCGGGCATGCGCCCGGCCGTCCTGGGCAGCTCGACCAGCGCCAGCGGGTTTCCCTCCGCCCAGTGCAGCACCCGTTCACGGGCGAGCGGGTCGAGGTGGCCGCCGGTGCGCTCCAGCAGCGCTGCCGCCTCCTGCTCGTCCAGCGGCCCGACCTCGATCTCCTCGAGCCCGGCCGCGTCGAACGCGGACGGCACGTCCGTCCGCACGGTGACGATCCCGCGAGCGCCGACCGCTCCGGCCCGGCGCATCACGAACGCGCAGACACGGCCGCTCTCGCTGTCGAACCAGTGGGCGTCGTCGACCGCGAGGAACGAGGGCCGGTCCTCGGCTGCGGCGGCGATGAGCACGAGGATCGCGCCCGCGACCTCCGCCACGCCCGGAGGCGGCCCGGTTCGCATGCCCATGACCTGTTCCAGGATCGCGCGCGACGCCTCGGGCAGGCGGGCGCAGTACGGCGCGAGCGGCAGCAGCACCTGGTGCAGCCCGGCGAACGGCAGCGCGGACTCGGCCTCGACGCCGGAGGATCCGACGACGCGCAGCCCGGCCTCGCCGGCCAGCGACACGGCCGCCTGGAGCAGCGCGCTCTTGCCCGTCCCGGCTTCGCCGCGCAGCACCGCGAAAGCCTGGTGCGCAGGAGCCGCCAGCACCTGCTCCAGCCGCGTCAGCTCCCGCTGCCGCCCGATGAGCCGATGCTCGGGTCGCGTCACGTGCCACCGTCCCGTCCGTGCCGTCCGCCGGCGCGCTCCACCTGCGGACAGGTGGCCGACGCCGGTGGTGATGCCACGTTAGCGCGGGCACCGGGCCGACGGCTGTACGACGACGAGCCCGCACCGATCCCTCATCCGCGCCGGCGAGCCGCGCGCAGTCGCGGACCGGGCTCGGGGAAAGCCGCACAGGACGCCCTGCGGGGATCCGCCCCCGCGCGCTCAGCCGGCCCGTGGGGGAGTCGGCAACCCGCGGCTCAGCAGGTCCGCGGCCTGGCTGACCAGGGTGACGGCGTCCGGCCCGGCGTCGGGCTGCCAGCAGCTGATGGCGGCCTGCAGGGTGGCGAAGACCGCCGCCGCGGTGGTCCGGACGTAGAGGTCGTTCTCCGGCAGGCCGGTGCGGGCCGCCACCGCCCTGGTCACCGCGTCCTCCACGGCGCGGTTGGTCAGCACGACGCGGGGCAGCAGCTCGGGGCGTTCGCGCAGCAGGAGCATGCGCTCCACCCAGATCCTGCCGTTGGCGAGCTCGCTCAGCCGCTCGACGACAACGGCGCAGATCGCCTCCAGCGGGGTCTCCTCCGGGGGGCGGGCGACGATCCGTTCCTCGATCAGCTCAGGTGCCCCCTCCTCCAGCACGAAGGCGGCCTCGTCCTTGGTGGAGAAGTAGTTGAAGAAGGTGCGCGGGGAGACGTCGGCGTCGGCGCAGATGCTCTCCACCGTGACGGCCTCCGGACCGTGGCGGCGGAAGAGGGCCAGCGCGGAACTCTGCAGCGCCCGCCGCGTCGCCCGCTTCTTGCGGTCGCGCAACCCCTCCGGGCGGTTGGTCTTCATGTGCTCGGCTCACCCCCATGAGCTGACGACCGGGACGATCAATACAGTAGTGCAAAAATGCAGTGCTGCAAAAAAGTATTAGGATGGCTGTTCTGTGCCATGCGCCGGGCAAGACAGGCTCCGGTCGTCCGCAAGGAAAAGGGAGTTCCCGTGGCGGAACGGATAGAACGATCCAACGGCCGGTCGATGGCCTTGACCCTGGCCGAAGCCCTGTGGTTCCCGGTCTGCCTGTTCCTGGGCATGCTGTTCCTCTTCGCGCCCGCGCTGCACGCACCGCAGCCGAACCACGTGAAGGTCGCGG
This sequence comes from Streptomyces sp. AF1A, assembly GCF_047340315.1. Lineage (NCBI taxonomy): Bacteria > Bacillati > Actinomycetota > Actinomycetes > Kitasatosporales > Streptomycetaceae > Streptomyces > Streptomyces sp. AF1A. The sequence goes on along the minus strand of NZ_JBLEBI010000013.1, from coordinate 70,699 downwards.
TGGCCGATCCCGCGGTGGCCGAGCGGGTCGACAGCGTGCTGAGCACCAAGCTGCCCGGCGGGTTCGACGTCACCGCGGTCACCGACGACCATGCGGCACGGCAGTCGGTGCTCGACCGGGACACGGTGGCCGGCTTCGCCGGAGACAGGCGCAAGCCGGTGCTGTACGTGGCCAAGGCGAACGGCGCCGTACTGGAGCAGACCCTCAGCCAGGTGTTCACCCAGGTCGCCGCGAAGAGCCACCGGCACCTCACCGTCAGCGATGTGGCGCCCACCGAGAGCAAGGACAAGCTCGGCACCACCCTGCTGTACTTCGCGCTGCCCTGGAGCGTCCCGGCCTACGTGCTCGCGACCACACTGCTGCGCGCGGTGACCTTGAACCGGCGCAAGAAGCTCCTCACCATCATGGGCGTGGCAGCCGCCTACAGCCTCATCGGCTACTACGTCGGCGTGGGGCTCGGCTACATCCCCGACAAGCCCGTGGCGATGGCCGTCTCCTTCCTGCTCACCACGGCGGTGGCGACGGCCGCCTCCGGACTTGCCCCGTTCGCCCGGCAGTTCTTCCCGGCCGTGGCCATGGGCCTGTTCATCGTCATGAGCATCCCGAGCAGCGGCGGCGCCGTGCCCGCCTCGATGCTGCCGACGTTCTTCCAGGACCTCCACCAGGTCATGCCGCTGGCCAACGCGATCGACGCGCTCCGGGGCATCTTCTACTTCGACGGAGCCGGCGTGCTCAAGCCCGTCCTGGTGCTGTGCGCCTGGTTCGCGGCAGGGCTCGCCCTGATGAGCCTGGACTTCTGGCTGCGCAGGCGCAAGGCCATGGCGCTGGCCGCGGAGGCCCAGGCGGACGAGGACTACGAGGACTACGAGGACTACGAGGACGACGAGGAGACGGAGTTCATCGAGGAGCCCCCGGTCGAGGACCCCTCGCTGGAGGCGCCCAAGCCGGCGGCCCTCCCGGTGCACGCGCACCACTTCGGCCAGCCGGTGGCCGTCCTGACCGGACGCATCCAGGACGCCGAGGGAGGCGCGGTGCGCGGCGCCGCGGTGACCATCGTCGACGCACACGGTCGCCAGCTCACGCGCAGCGTGACCAACGCCAGCGGCGACTATGCCGTGACCGGCCTCCACGAGGGGCCCGTCAGCATCGTGGTCTCGGCGGCCAGCCTGCATCCGGTGGTGCACCGGGCACTGCTGCAGACCGGGATGACGGCTCGCGCGGACTTCACCCTGCACGGTCGGGCGCAAGGCCGGCACGCCAAGCCGAAGCACGCGATGACCACGCCGTCGTAGCCGGTACGACGGCCTGGTGACCTGCCGGACGGCGGCCCCGTCCGGCGGAAGCGGCAGGAGCGGTTGCGCGTGATCTCTTCCTGGGCGATGCGCATGGCGTTGCCGACATCGGCGAAGACGGTCGGGGTGACGTAGTCGCCCCGGTCGAGGCCCTCGGGGGCCTGCGGCCCGCCGGTGACCGGGCGGGCGGCGCTGACGCCTTCGGCCCCGGCGCAGGGCCGGGGCCGAAGGCATGAGGTGCCTCAGCCGCGCAGTGTGGCGACCGGGCTGTTGTACGCCTGCGCCGTCAGCACCGGGTGGCGTGACGAGCATGCGGCCGCCGGCCAGGACAGCCGGACCGTCCGGGACTCGCCGGGCAGCAGCCACAGGTAGTTGTCGCTGTACAGCGTCGGCAGCACCCGGCGGCCGTGCGGGTCCTCCAGCAGCGAGAGGCGGACCATGGCGGCCACTGCGGATCCCTGGTTGCGCACGACCGCCGTCAGCTCCCGGCGGTCGAGGGCGCGGGACACCCGGGTGATCGCCCCCGTCAGCTTCACCTGCTTCACCTGGTTCAGGCCCCGCATTGCGGCCGCCTCGCGGTAGCGCCAGTAGGTGTTGCGCGACAACTCCCGGCCCCGGGAGTCCTCCAGGGTCAGCCGCAGCAGGTGCAGGTCCGGAAGGTCGTCCGTCCACGCGGCGGCGAACGCGTCGGCGGTGGCCGCCCGGGACACGTCCACCCGTGCCGAGCGGCTCGTGCCGAGTTGCCGGCCGGACAGATCGTGAAGCCGGGCGGTGACCGTGGCGCCGTGCAGGTCGGCCGAGGTGTGGTTCACCGCGATGACCTGCCACTTCACCGGATCGGCCTGCACATGCAGCGGTTCGCAGCCCGAACGGGCGCCGAAGTAGGTGCCGTTGACGTCGAAGTCGTAGTCGTACGTCTGCCAGACCGTGCTGTGCCAGGCCGGGTGGGACATCCACAGCATCAGGCCGGAGGCGTCGTCCCACAGGTTGGCGTTCCACGCCTCGAACATGGCGCGGGCGTTCTCGTAGTTGACGAACTGCGCCTTGCGCGCGAAGTCGTCCAGGTCGCCGGATTCACCGAGGCGGGCCTCGATGGCCGCCTTGTAGTTCTGCGGCGCCTGGTTGCCCTGTTCGCTCCAGTCGTGGTAATACCACGCGCCCCGTATCGGCCACTCCGGCTCGTCACCCGTCATGCTGCGGGTGCTCGCCGCGGTGGAGACGACGGGCATGCCGATCTCCGTGTGGAAGCCGAAGTCGCGGCTGCCGTACGTCATCGGGTCGAAGTACTTCTCCGGTTCCACCCAGCCGTAGGGGCCGCCGCCCGTGACGATGCCGCCCGCCGAGTTGTTCTGGTACAGCAGACCGGGCACCTGCTGCTCCACCGCGTCGCGCATCCCCTTGTCGACGGCGGCCGGCGGGTTGCCCTCGTTCGCGCCGCACCAGACCACCACGCAGGGGTGGATGCGGTAGCGCAGCACGGTGTCGCGGGCGAGGGAGGTGAACGCCTCGTGGTCCGGCGGGTCCATGCCCCAGGCGTTGGGGAAGTCGTTCCACACCAGGATGCCGTGCCGGTCGCAGGCGGCGAAGAACTCCTCCCGGTCGCTGCTGCCGACCCAGTTGCGGATCATGGTGAAGTTCATGTCGCGGTGCATGCGCACCGCCGCGTCCATGCGCTCCGCCGGCATCCGGCGCAGCAGCTCGTCCCAGCCCCAGTTGCCGCCCCGGGCCAGCACGCGCACGCCGTTGACGCTGATCTTCAGGGGATCCGGCGTGTTCGACACGGACTTGACGTCGGTCCACTTCTCGCCGTCGTCGGACACCTGGATCACGTAGGACTTCGGGTACGCGGTCTCCCAGACGACGGCGACGCGGTCGAACGTCCGTGCGGAGCCGAGGTCCACCTGGATCCACTGGTGGTCCTCGTAGGCGGAGGACCAGCGGGTCCCGGGGTCTCCGTCGGTGGCGTGCGACGCCGGGTGGTCGGGGTCCTCCGTGGAGGCGGTGGCCTTCTGGTGCAGGGCGAGGTCGGTACCCGGGTCACCGCTGTCCACGACACCGAACGACCACAGGGAGTTGCCCCAACTGGTGTTGCGCAGCCCGCAGTCGAGGCGGACGTAGCGCGCGGTCCGCCGGTCGAAGTCCTCGACCTGCAGGCTGGCGTTGCCGTTGTTGAACGGCAGCGGCACCGCCCCGTTGTCCACGGACTTCACGTCGGTCCAGTCCGAGCCGTTCGCGGAGACCTGGACCACGAAGGTCTTCGCGTACGCCTGCTCCCAGCTGAGGTCGACGCGGTCGAAGGACTGGGTGGAGCCGAGGTCGACACGGATCCACTGGTCGTCCTCGTAGGCGGACGACCAGCGGGTGGCGGCGTCACCGTCGGTGGCGTTGGCCGCGCCGTTGCCGTCCTGGTCGGTGCTGGACGCCTCGGCGGTGGCGTGCAGCGCGAGGTCGATGCCCGGCCGGCTGCTGTCCAGGACGGCGAGCGTCCACAGGGAGCTGCCCCAGGAGGTGGCGCGGGTCAGGCACCTGATGCGCACGTGCTGGGCCTGCTGCCGGTCGAAGGTGACGGTCTGGGTGCAGGCGTCACCGGACGCGGTGAACGCGAGCGGCACGTCGTACTCGTAACCGAACTGGCGGATGCCGAAGCGTGTGGTGCGCCGGTCGCTCTCCCGGCCGCCCACCGAGGCGGTGAGCGTCAGGTCGTGCAGGGTGGCCTCGCCCAGGCCGTTCGGCCACCACAGCTTCGGGTTGTGCAGCCTCAACTGCCCGAAGGCGTCCGGGGCGAAGACGACGTCGAGGCCGGCGCCGGCCTTCACGGTGACGGTCTTCGACACCCGCACGCCGGCGAAGGCCGCCGTGACCGTCGCCTGGTGGTCGGCGGTGTCCGCGTTGCGCACCGGGACGACCACGGTCAGCTCGGCGACCGACACGTCCGGCAGCGCGGGGAGCACGGTGTCCACGCGCGGGTCGCCGATGACCACGTGCCCGGTCGATCTCAGCCGGACGTGGTTCCAGATGCCCGCCGCGCGGTCGCGCACCGCCGGCATCCAGTCCCAGCCCGAGGACGCCAGATAGGTCGGGGAGTTGAGGTTCATCTGCTGTGCGCCGGCGTCCACCCAGGACTCGCCCTGCGGACCCTTGTCACCGGGGCTGCCGGGGACCGGCATCGGCGTGATCCTCACCGCGAGGGCGTTCGTGCCGCTCGCCGTGAGCTGCCGGGTGACGTCGAACGCGGCACGGGCGAACGGGTACGTCAGGCCGCCCACCTGCTCGCCGTTGAGCCATACGTCGGCCTTGTGGTTGACGCCGTCGAACTCCAGCCAGACATGCCGGCCGGCGCCGGTGCGCAGGCCGCGCGGCAGCGCGAAGTCACGCTTGTACCACCAGGAGTGGCGCGACAGCGCCTCCGGTATGTGCAGGTTGTTCAGGCCGGCCACCGGGTCGGGCAGCTTGCCCTGCTCCACGAGGGAGCCGAGCACGGTGCCGGGCACGGTCGCGGGCAGCCAGGCGCTCGTGTCGACGGACGCTCTCGACAGGCCCGCGCCGTCCGCGCCGGCCCAGTCGTCCATGGTGAGCCGCCAGCCCGACTCCACCGGCACCGTTCCGTCGTCGGCCACCGTCAGTGCCGGCGCCTCCCCGTGCCGGGTGCCCCAGTCGGTCCACCCGGTCGCCGCGGGGCGGTGGCCGTGGGCGGTGCCGTACACCTCGAAGCCGTTCAGACCCAGGGGCAGCGGGCTGGAGCGCTTCTGGGAGGTCATGCGGACCCAGCGCGCGGACACCGGGCGGGGGAGCTCGATGTCGACCACGCCACCGGTTCCCGCCGTGGTGCGGTACACGGTGGACCAGGACGTCTCGTCCAGGGAGGTCTCGACCACGAAGACCAGCGAGTAGCTCGACTGGATCTCCTTGCCGGTGGTGCCGCTGTGCACGTTGCCGCTGGTGGGCGGCGTGTACACCGGGTCGGAGGCGTCCGCCTCGAAGGTGAGGCGGACCCGGGTGACGTCGCAGGCCGCCTGGAGATCGACGGCCACCCACTGCGGGTCGCCGTCCTCGGCGCGCCAGCCACTGCCCCGGACGCCGGGGGAGGAGAGCCGGTCGACGGCGAACGAGCCGGGGGTGGCGGCGTAGGCGGTCGAGGAGACGGAGACCGGCCGGTAGAGCGCCAGTTGACCGGGGGCGGCAGCGGACTCGACCGGTGCGTCCGCCGGTGCGTCGGCCGGTGCCGCGACGGCGGCCGACTCGGGAAACAGGGAACCGGCACCGAAGCCGGCCAGCAGGGTGGTGCCCGTGGTGATGAGGGTCCGTCGTGACGGGTGACGCGACGAGCCCGACTGATCTGTCATGAGTATGACGTCCCATCGAAAAACGGCAGCGCGGAGCGGGGCCCGGTCCACACGTGCCCGTGCCGCAGCAGGAATGACAACGTTGCCAAAGGCTGTGTCGCCCGGCGCCCCGTGTCAACCCCCGTTGCGCGGACGGCTGTCCGAGGCGTGAGTGCGGAACCGGCCGGGATCCGGCGGATCGTGGCCATGGCGAACGTTCGGCGGGAGGCTGCCGGCCGGCGTGCTCGACTCCGGCCGAAACAGGGTCTGACCGGCGGAAGCGTGCGTGGCCGCGGGCCGAGTGACCGGGCCGCCGCGCGCCGTAGGCGGCCGGCCACACGTTGCGCATGCGACCGGATGCCGACGACGCGCGGCGGCCGCGGTGCGGACCGGACGCCGTGGCCGGGCCACGGCCGGACGACGACGGCGGGGCGAGGGCCGTGATCCATGGCGGCCACGCGATCGGGCCGCTCACCTCGGTGCGCCGCGCACAGGGACACGTGTGCACCGCCCCCCGTCCAGTCATGCGGGATACGCATGACTCATAAGTGCGAGGCGGTAGAGTCGTCGTCGTGGGCATGAGTCTCGACGAGCGGGTGCGGTCCGCGGTGGCCGCGCTCCTGCATGCGACCGGTGAGTCGCAGACCGACCTCGCCGGCGCCCTCGGAGTGAGCCAGGCGCAGGTGAGCCGCCGCCAGTCGGGCACCGCCGCGTGGAGCCTGTCCGACTGCGACGCGGTCGCCGCGCACTACGGTATCGACGTGCTCGATCTCCTCGCGGGACCGACCCGAGCCGCGGAGTCGCTGCTCCCGGAGCGCCGCCGGGGCCCCGGCCGCCACGCCAACCCCGCACGCCCCGCGGCCGTTCAGGACGGGGGAGACCGATGACGGACTTCGACGCGATCGACGCTCTGCTCGCGGGGGCCAGGAAGGAGGTCCCGCTGCCGCCCGCCGAGGAGCGGCGCGCCCTGCGCGAGGGGCTGAGCGTCTCGCGCGCCCGGCTTGCGCAGGTCCTGAACGTCAGCGCGTCCACCGTCGGGGGCTGGGAGTCCGGACGGGAGCCGAGCGGTGAAGTACGGGAGAAGTACGCCTACTTCCTCGAGGGAGCGCGGACCAAGCTGACCGCCGATGCCGCCGAGGAGGTGTCGGCGGAGGAACCCGAGGACGTCGTCGCGCCAGAGGCTGAGCAGATGACCGGTCGGGACGACCGCGACTTTGGTGACGGCGGCCCGGACGACGTCGAGGTCCTGTCCGCGCGCGAGCCGTGTGTGCTGTGCGGGCAGCCCGCCTCGCACCAGGTGGCCGGATTCCCCCAGCACCTGGACCCGGCCGAGTGCGGCACGGCCGCGCATACCCGGCGCGGGCCCGAGCCGGCACGGCCGGCGAGGTCCGCTTTGCAGCGGGCGCCCCGTCGGGCGGCGCCCGCCGGAGGACCGGGCGGCTCCGCGGGGCCCGGCGTCAAGGTCGTGCCCGTCGGGCGCCGCCTGAAGACCGCCGACACTCCGGACGTGATCGGCTCCGCCGTCGCCGCCGCCCTCGCGGCGCACTCCGGCGATGTCGAAGCGGCGACCGCCGCGCTGGTGAAGCGGGCCATCCCCGATGCGATGGCGCTGCTGGACGAGACCCGCAAGGGCGGCCGGTACGACGTCGTCGCCCACCCGTGGCTGCCCGACGTCCTGCGCAAGCAGACCGCCCGTGGCGCCGACCAGATCTGGGAGGCGCGGCCCAAGTGGTCACGCGCCGAACTGCCGCCCGGCGAACACGAGGTGACCGCGCTCGACGTCAACGGCGCGTATCTGTCCGCCCTGAAGACGCACCTGCCGATCGGCCAGCTGGAGCACTCGTCCGGCGACCACCACGACCGCCGCCGCGCCGGCGTGCACCTGATCACCCCGCCCGTCTGGGAACACGACGCCTACCTGCCCAACCCGATCGGCAGCCGGGACGAGCCCGGCCCGCTGTGGGTGACCGAGCCGACCCTGCGCCTGCTGCTGCGCCTGTCCGACCCGAAGTACGGCCTGTGCGAACCGCCGGAGATCCACGAGTCCTGGACCTCGGGGGCCACGGAGAACCTGCTGGAGAAGTTCCGGGTCGCGCTGAAGGACGCCCGGGAGCGGGCGATCGCCCAGGACGACGAGGTGACGCTCGAGTACGTCAAAGCCATGTACTCCAAGTTCGTCTCCACGATGGGGGAGTCGAACTACAACCGCGAGCTGTACCGCACGGACTGGATGCACCTGATCCGCTCGCAGGCCTTCGTGAACCTGTGGTGGAAGGCGCACCGGGCGTACGACGAGGGCCTGATGGTCGTCCGCGCGATGGGCACCGACGAGCTGCACGTGATCGGCGACTGGCGCGCGGTGTTCCCGGAGGGCCGCGGCGTCACCGAGGTCAAGGTCAAGGACGTCTACACCGTCGGCACGCCGGACACCACCGGGTAGCGCACCGGACACCCTTTCGGCTCGGGCGCCTCCGGGGAGCCCGTGACCCGGCCGGAGTCCATCAGGCGGCGAGGAGAGCACGCCCGCACCGTGACGGCGGTCACCGGCACCGCGGACGCGCGTACCGCGGGAGGAAGGGACGACCGAACAGACCTGTCCGTTTGGTATTCGCGTGACACGGGGGTAGCCTTACGAGCATCCCGACCCTGCAGAGAACCGGCCCGCTCACCGCTCCGCACGCCTCGCCGCCGAGGCCCAGCGCACGCCGGCAAGGAAGCCGATGGATCCCCTGAACGACGTTCTCGCCCTGCTGGACATGCGCAGCGCCCAGTTCGCGCGGCTGGAGGCCACAGGCCCATGGGCGATCTCCTTCCCCGGATACCAGCACATCAAGCTGGGCGCCGTCCTCGGCGGGGCCTGCTGGGTGGAGACCGAGGGAGTTCGGCCCGTCCGGGTCGCCGACGGCGACTGCTATCTGCTGGGCAACGGGCGTCCCTACCGTCTCTCCAGCGACCCCGGGGTGCCGGCCCGGCCGAGCAGCGAGGTCTTCTCGGGCTTCGTCGAAGGCGGCACCGTCCGGGTCGCACCGGCGGGCAGCCAACCGGACGCGGTCGTCGTCGGCTGCGGGTTCCACCTGGACACCGCCAACGCGGCGGTCCTGGTCGACGTGCTGCCGCCCCTCGTGCACGTACCGGCGGCCTCGGACGAGGCGGGCGCCATCCGGACCGCCCTGCACATGCTTCGCCGGGAGACCGCCGCAGCGGAGGTCGGGGGTGCCCTGATCGTCGAGCGGCTGGCCCACATCGTCCTCGTTCAGGTGCTGCGCAGTCATATCGCCGCTCAAGGGGCCACGGGGCGGGCGTGGTTGACGGCCCTGGCCGACCCCGCGATCGGAACGGCGCTGGGGCTCATCCACGAGGCCCCCGCGCATCCGTGGACGGTGGCCGAGCTGGCGGCCAAGGCCGGCATGTCGCGCTCCCATTTCGCGGCCCGCTTCAGCGAACTCGTCGGCACCCCGCCGCTGGAGTACCTGGCCACCTGGCGGATCCGTTCGGCCGCGCGTGAACTGCGCACCGGGAACCGTACGATCGCCTCCATCGCCGCGCAGTACGGCTACGGCTCGGAAAGCGCCTTCAGCCACGCGTTCAAACGGGTCACCGGCCTGGCCCCCGGCCGCTACCGCCGGCAGGCCGGCCTGGCGTAGCCCTCGCCCCGCGCGGACGGCGCCGAGGGGCTCCGCCGTCACCTGTACGGCCGCGGCCGGACCGTGACGCGCAGTCGGACGTCGTCACTACCACGTCGCCGCGCGGGAGACGGCCGTCGGGCGGAACCTAGTGGTCGACGCTGACGACGATCTTGCCCGTGGCGGTGCCGCCCGCCACCGCGGCGTGCGCCTCCGCGACGTCGGAGAGGCCGAAGCGGCGGGGGTCCAGCAGCGGCCTGAGGCGGCCGGAGTCGACCAGGGCGGTGATCTCGCGCAGGATCTCGCCGTGGTGCTCGCGGCCGCGGCCGGTCAGCATGGGAGCCAGGGTGAAGACCCCGGAGTAGGTGGCGCCCCGGAAGGACAGCGGAGCGATGCTGTGGGTGCCCCAGCCGAGGGCGCTCAGCACGTGCCCGGTGTAGGTGCGCACGCTGGCGAAGGACGCGTCCAGGACCGGGCCGCCGACGGTGTCGTAGACGATGTCGAAGCCCTCGCCGCCGGTGAGGCGCTCGACGTACTCCTGCGGCGTCTCGGCGGTGCGGTCGATGGCGGTCGCCCCGAACTCCTCGATGACCTTCAGGCTGTGCGGTGCCCCGGTGCCGAAGACCTCGGCGCCGCGTGCGAGGGCGATCTGGATGCCCACATGACCGATGCCACCGGCGCCGCCGTGCATGAGCACCTTCTGACCCGTGTGCACCTGGGCCCTGTCGACCAGGCCCTCCCACGCGGTGATGGTCACCAGGGGCAGCGCGGCCGCCGCGCGCATGTCCAGGGACCTCGGCTTGGGCGCGAGCAGCCGGGCGTCGACCGCCGCGTACTGGGCGAGGGAGCCCTGCAGGTCGCCGACGCCGCCGGTCATCCCGTACACCTCGTCGCCGGGGGTGAACCCGGTGACCCCGTCACCCACCTGCTCGACCACGCCGGCCAGGTCCAGGCCGAGCACCGCCGGAAGGGTACGTCGGGCGTGGGCCGCCTGCCCCGCACTGATCTTGAGGTCGAGAGGGTTGACCCCGCTCGCCTCGATGCGCACCAGCACCTGACCGGGACCGGCCACGGGCCTCTCGATCTCCTTGAGCACCAACGGCGCGCCGAACTCTTCCAGGACTACTGCACGCATGGTGCCACCTTTGCGATGAATGTTGCTGAAGACGCAGATCGGGCGGGTCCGATCATGCCTGACTCCACTAATCGGACAGACTAGTCCGTTCGGTTAGTGGAGGCAAGAGAGGACGAGTACGGCGCCGGGGAGTGCCGGGGCCACCGGAGCGGATCACGGACAGCGCCGCGTCCCCTTCACTCGTAGGCCGGGGAGCCGCCGGTGGCGTGGGCGTCGACCAGCGGCTGGGCGGCCGTCTTCGCCTGGTCCACGACCGCGCGGCCCTGCAGCAGCCGCCCCGATGCCGGCGCGCCGTCGATGAGCAGGCCGAGGTGCCGGGCGAGGCCGGCGGCGTCCCGGGCGCCGACTCGTATCGGACAGACCTGTCCGGCCCATCGGAAGGCGCACCAGCAGGGGAGCGCCGGTCGGGCCGCGGGGGAGCGCTGCGGCTCCGGTCAGCGCGGCGGGCGCCGGGACCGCCCGGAACGCGGGCCGCAGGACTGCTCGACGAGTTCGGCGGCCGCGGCCCGGGCCGCGATCGGCATGGCCGGGTCCTGCTCCAGCTTTCCGGCGGCGAGCGTGCCGTCGATCAGCAGGGTCAGCTGGAGCGCCAGACGCTCGGGGTCCCGCGCACCGGCCGCCGTGGCCAGGTCCCGAACCCAGGAGCGGACGGCCTGTTTGTGCGCGACGGTCACCGCGTGCGGAGCGCTGCCCGGGTCGCTCTCCGCGGCCGCGTTGATGAAGGGACACCCATGGAAGCCGTGCTCCAGGTAGGCCGTGGACACGGCGTCGAAGAGCCCGACGAGCTGATCCGCCGGATCCTCACCCGCCGCCTCCGCCGCGGCCCTGAGCTTGTCCCGCCAGGAGACGTCGGTCCGGCGCAGATAAGCCGCCGCCAGTTCGTCCTTGGACGGGAAATGCACGTACATCGTCGACTTGGCGACGCCGGACTCGGCGATGATGCGGTCGATGCCCACCCCGCGCAGTCCGTGCGTGGAGAACAACTCCGACGCCGTCAGCAGGATGCGTTCACGCGGGGGAGGCCGCCGGCCATCCACGGTCATGACAGTGCTCCTCCTTCGGCGTCGATCCGTCCGGCCGCGCGGGCCGCCTACGTCTCCTCACTGTACAGACAGTCCTGTCCAGGGACAGCTTCAGTTCTCCAGGCCGATACGGACGGCCAGTCCCGCGAAGATCACTCCGGTCACCCCGTCGATGTACCGGCGCGCACGGCGGTAGGCCACCGCGATCCTGGGCAGGGAGAACACCCGGGCGACCACGATCGAGAACCACGTCGCCGCGACGAGGACCAGCGCGAGGCCGACGCCGACACGGTGGCCCCAGTCGAGGTGCGTGGGCAGGACCGCCGCGAACACGCTGGTGAAGAAGACGGCGGCCTTGGGATTGCCCAGGTTGGTCAGGGCACCCGAACGCCACGCGACCACCGGTGAGCGATGTCCGGCTCCGGCGACGGCCGTGGGTGCGGCCTCGCCCCTGCGCCGCAGCGAACGCAGCATCTGAACGCTCAGATACAGAAGGTAGAGCGCGCCGGCGATGCGGATGACCTCGTACACGGCCTGTACGCGCGTGAGGAGGACGGTCACACCGGCGAGACTGGAGAAGATCCACAGGGCGTTCGCGCTCGTCACGCCGAGTCCCACCCACATGGCGTCGCGTCGTGACCGTGACATCGCGGCGTGGGTGACGGCCAGGAAGTCCGGTCCGGGGCTGGCGAGTGCGAGGACCCAGATGGCCAGAAGCGCTGCAATCGAAGACAGGGGCATGCCTGCCTGAGCACCCGGTGCGCGACCGGATATTCCCGCAAGGCGCGTGACGTACCGGACAGGCGAACGGGGCACCGCGGCAGGCGACTTGACGACGGCACGCGGCGCGCGTTTCTTCCGCGCGACTCGTCGGACGTTCACGCATGGACCCGGGACGCCGGCGCATTCCGGGCCCGGTCGACCGCGTGGTTCTGTGAGGACGGCAGTAAAGAGTGGCTGAAGCGCATTGGGCGTCGAGGTCCTGGTGGGGCCGGATTCCGCAGGGCATCCCCCAGCCGAGTGGCATGCCGGCTTCGGCTCCAGGACGGACGTCCGTGCTGCGGGTACGACTGTTCCGCGGGCAACGGCCATTCGGCGGCGTGCGGCGGTTCGCCCCCGCACGCCGCCACTGCCGCCCGGCGTGCCGAAAGGGCCTTCCAGCGCGGAAGGCCCTTTCGGCTGCGGTGCACCGCCCCCGGGCTCAGACGGCCGGCGGCGGGCCGAGGATCTCGATGCCGAACGACGCCGCCATCCTCGCCAGTTCGGCCGGGTCCAGCGGGGGCAGATCCGCGGGCACGGTGAGGTGGGGCGGCGTGGCGGCGGAGCCCGCCCGCAGGGTGAACGCGTCGAATCCGCCGGGCGTGTGCAGGGTGAGGAAACGCGCCGTCGGGCTGGTGACGACGAATGCGTGCGGCAGGGCCCTCGGCAGTACGGCGATGGCTCCCGCGCCCGCGCCGCGCTTCTCGCCGTCGACCTCGACGCGCAGTTCCCCGTCCAGCACGAGGAAGGTCTCGTCATCCTGGTGGTGCCGGTGCAGGGGACTGCCGTATCCGCGTTCGCCGCGGTGCTCCAGGACGGCGAAGGCGCCTGCGGTGCTCGCGGAGGAGACACGCTGGGTGACCAGCGCCCCCAGGAACCACACGGCCTTTTGCTCTTCGGGCGCCAGGACGGTGGGCGAGATGATGCTGGACGACGTCGAGAATTCTGTCATCGAGAAGCTCCATTCCGAAACGAAAATCCCGGTAAGGCTACGGCGGAGGAAAACACGAAAAGCGTCGTCGCGGACTTCTTCGCAAGAAGCGTGGATTTCGGCACATGCGTATCGGGACCGTTGGGCGTTGCCGACCGGCCGGGTCGGCGGACGGGGGAGGCGGAACGCAGGGCTGCCGGTGCGGCAAGGGCCGGGCTACGATCCCGCCATGCCGATCAAGGGTGAGGGTCTGGCGCGTGCCTTCTGGGCCTTCGACCGCGCCCTCGGGGGTGAACGACCTCCGACCAGGGTGAAGATGTTCGCGGCGAGGCGCCCCCTCGTCGTGGGGCTTGTGACAGGACTCTTCTTCGGTGGGACGTACCTCATTTCCCCCGAGGGCGGCACCGATGTGGCAGCGGGTGGGATCGCCGGCGTGCTGACGGGCGCATGGTTCGCGATGTTCGCCCGGATCGAGAGAGCCCGTCAGCGCCGCCTCGTGCGCCTCGGAGTCTGGGACGGCGTGCACGCGCGATCGGTGGGGCGGGCCGAGGCCATGGACGAACGGCGGCTCGACGAGGGGAGCCGGCCCAGCGGCCCGGCCGGGAACGGACCCCGGGCGTGACACGCGGTTCGGCCGCCGGCGCGCCCGAACCTGCCGCTCGCCACGTCGGCGCGCGGTCACGCCCCGACGTCGATCACGACCTTGCCCCTGGCCGCACCGCTCTCCACCAGTTCATGCGCCTCGGCGACGGTCTCCAGGGTGAAGTGGCGGGCGTCCACCATCGGCCTCAGGCCACCCTTGTCGACGAGCTCCGTGGCTCTCGCCATGATCTCCCCGTGGTGCGCCCGGCCGGTGCCGGTCAGCATGGGCAGGAGGCTGAAGACACCGGAGTACGTGGCCCCGCGGAACGACAGAGGCGCGAGGCTGTGGGTGCCCCAGCCGAGCGCGCTGACGACATGGCCGGTGTGGACGCGGACCGCGGCGAAGGAGGCGTCCAGCGTCGCCCCGCCGACGGTGTCGAAGACGACATCGAAGCCTTCTCCGCCGGTGTGCGCGGCGACGTACTCGGACACGTCGGTCGACGTGTAGTCGATCGGTGTGGCCCCCAGGTCCTCGATCGTCGCCAGGCTGGAGGGCGAGCCGGTGGCGAACACCTGGGCGCCGTGGGCGCGGGCGATCTGGATCGCCACGTGGCCGATGCCGCCCGCGCCGCCGTGCACCAGCACCTTGTCGCCCGCGCCCACGTGGGCGCGGTCCACCAGCCCCTCCCACGCGGTGATGACGACCAGCGGCAGGGCCGCAGCCTCGCGCGGTGACAGGGCGGTCGGTGCGTGCGCCAGGAGCCGGACGTCCACGGCCGCGTACTCGGCCAGGGAACCCTGCAGGTCACCGACGCCGCCGGTGAGGCCGTACACCGCCTCTCCCGGGGCGAATCCGCTGACGCCCTCGCCCACCGCCTCGACCACGCCGGCGAGGTCGAGACCCAGCACGGCGGGCAGCACCCGCTGGGCGTGGGCCGCCTTCCCGGTGCGGATCTTGACGTCCAGCGGGTTCACACCGCTGGCTGCCGTCTTCACCAGCACCTGACCGGGACCGGCCACCGGGGTCTCGATCTCGGTCGGTTCCAGTGGCGAGCCGTACCGCTTCAGGACAAGAGCGCGCATGATGGCTCCCTGGTTTCGCGCGGGGCCTTGATTCCGTGCGATGGCCGCCGGGAGGTGTGCCCGAGGACTTCCGCGGTGACATCGCCCTCCACTGTTCCCCTCGCACCGCGTTTCCTCATCTCGGCGACGCCGGGCAGGCGCGCGGGGACGCGCGTGCACGTACCGCGGACTCCCGCGCATGGCCCCCTGAGTGTGCCGGCGCCTAGCGTGGCAGGCGCTGGAAGGACGCCCGGTCTACCGCCGGGCGCATCGGTCGTTCCGTGAAGCCTGCCGGACGACGAGAGAAGCGAGACCTTCCGCCGAATTCATCGAATCCAGTTCATCGAATTCGTCAGGAAATGACGACCCTAGGGACGACGCATGCCTGCTGACGTCAACAGTCAGCCCACCATCCTGCTGGTTCACGGCGCCTGGCACGGTGCCTGGTGCTGGGACCGGCTCATCCCGCAGCTGGAGTCGCGAGGCTGGAAGGTCGCCACGGTGGACCTTCCCAGCGCGTCGGCCGCGGCCGAACACACGGCCGGCATGTACGACGACGCCCGCGCCATCCGCGGGACGCTCGCCGGGATCGCCGGGCCCGTGACCGTCGTGGCGCACTCCTACGGAGGCATTCCCGCCACCGAGGCGGCTGCCACGGCGGAGAACGTCTCCCGGCTGATCTACCTGGCCGCGTTCCAGCTCGACGAGGGCGACTCGCTCGCCGGCCAGTCCGGCGGCGCCCTGCCGTCCGGCGACACCGGTACCCTGCCGCCCAACCCCGAGCACCGGGAGTACTTCTACAACGGGGCGACGGACGACGACGCCGCCTGGGCGGCGGAGCGGCTCGTGCCGCAGAGCATCAAGTCCTTCAGCGAGCCGCTGACCGGCGCTGCCTGGAAGAGCGTGGAGTGCCGCTACATCGTGTGCGAGCTGGACAACGCCCTGCCGCTGTCGTTCCAGGAGGCAATGGCCGCCCGGGCGGGCAAGTCCCACCGGCTTCCCTCGGGACACTCGGCGTTCCTCTCGATGCCCGCCGAGCTGGCCGAGACGATCACCGCCGCGGCACTGGACTGAGCCGGGCGGTCCGGTCCTCGCCGGAATGCGGCACGACGCCGGAACGGCCTGTTCCGGCGTCGTGCCGCATTCCGGGCGTCGTCACTTCAGAGGCGACCCGTGACTCAAGAGGCGATCCGTACGACGGTCTTTCCCGCGGTGGGCCGCGCCTGCCGGGCGATCATCTCGGGCACGTCCTGGAAGTCGTACACCTGGCCCACCGGCGTGCTGATCGTGCTGTGCGCCGCCAGGTCCGCCAGGTGGTCCCACACGACTGCCTCCGCCTCGGGGCTGCCGGGCGTCGCAAGGACGCCCACGGCCGAGTAGTTGCGCAGCAGCATGTCCATCGAGTCGAGGGGCACGGGCTTTCCGCTCGCCAGGCCGATGAGGACCACGCGGCCGTTGCGTGCGACGGCCTTCAGCGCCGCGAGTGCCGTGTCACCGCCCACGGGGTCGAAGACGACGTCCGCTCCGCGGCCACCGGTCAACTCCGCGATCCGCGCGGGCAGATCCTCGGTCCGGTGGTTCACGACGTGGTCGGCGCCATGGCGGCGGCAGAAGTCCAGCTTCTCCCGGCTTCCGGCGACGGCGATCACCGTCGCGCCGCGCGCCTTGCCGAGTTGCAGCGCGGCTCCACCGCTGCTGCCGGCGGCGCCCAGCACCAGCAGCACCTGTCCGGCCTCGACGGGGGCGCGGTCGACCAGGCCCGCGTATGCCGTGCGGAAGCCGATCGGGAAGCCGCCGGCCTCCTCGTCGGTCATCCGCGCCGGAATCCGGATGGTGGACTCCTCGCGCAGATAGGTGTAGTCGGCGTAGCCGCCCCACCCGTCGAGGAATGCGGTGATGCCGGTCACGCGATCGCCGACGGAGAACCGCGAGCCCGCCGGCACGGCGACGACCTCCCCGGCGGCCTCCTCACCGAGGCCGAACGGCGGATCGCCGAGCAGAGGGAACTGGCCTGCGGCCATCATGGCGTCCGGATAACCGGCTCCGGCCGTGCGGACACGGACCAGTACCTGACCCGGCCCGGGCTCCGGCCACGTCATCCGCTGCAGTTCGACGGAGTCCTGCGGTGAGCCGAATCTCACCAGACGCCATGCTCGACCAGAAAACATCTAGGGACCACCCCTTTTCATCCGCGGACCGTGCGATCAGCGAGTGGAATATTTGGTTCCCCCGGCGTCAGTGTCACATGACGCCGACGCCTTCTTCGCTGATCGGTTCCGTGAATGCGCCATATTCGGACGCGCGGACAGGAATACCAGAGCCACGAACATGTTCCGAAGGGTTCTCGCGACTTCACCCGGGCTCATGCACCCCTGGTCCTGGAGGCCTGCTTGACGGCTTCGAGCAGCCGGTGCCGCTCGAGGGCGTGCTGGAAGCCCGGCACGGTGCGGGTCCCCTCGCGCAGGTCGGTGGCCAGAGCGGCGTACAGCTGGGCCACGTTGTGCGCCGGACCCGTCAGGTCGCGGCGAACGCCGGCGAAGTAGCGGTCGGGCAGGGCGATCGGTGCGACGGCGGTGTCGGTCCCGCGACCGCCCTCGAGCAGCAGGTCGACCACCTGCAGATTGCCGTTGATGCCGGACGTGGTCAGGACCAGGTCGCCCTCGGTGCCGTTGATCTCCCAGCGCAGGTTGTTCCCGCGTGAGTGGGCGCCGCGGTAGAAGACCGAAGCCGCGCCTCCGTCCCGGAGCGTGCCGGTGACGGACACCTGGTCGGGCGCAGTCACCGGAATGGTCACGCCCTCGTCGGCGAGGCGGACCTCCGTGCGGCCTCGGACCAGCTGGGCGGACACCTCGTCGAAATCCCCCAGGACGACCTGCAGGGCCTCCAGGGCGTGCATCACGGGCACTTCCAGGGTGCTCGCACCGCTCGCCTCGTCGAAGATGTACGCGTGCGCCCGGTCGGTCTCGCCGCCCCAGGCAACGCCCGATCCGACCAGCGTGGTGCCCAGCACCTTGCCCAGGTAGCCGTCCGCGATCAGGTCGCGCGCGTGGCGCACCGCGGGTGCGAAGCGGGCCTGCAGGCCGATCGCCGTGGGCACCCCGGCGGCGCGGGCACGGGCCGCGAGATCGGCTGCCTCGTCGATGTCGGCGCCGAGCGGCCACTCGCTGTAGACGGCCTTGCCCGCGTCCAGTGCCGCGGAGACCAGCGCGTGGTGATGGGCGACCTTCACCGCCACGACCACCAGATCCACATCGGGCCGGGCGATCAGCTCGCGATGGTCGTCGTAGCCGGCCGGGACGTCGAACGCCCGGGCCGCCGCGTCGGCGGACGCGCGCCTGGTCGTGCTGACCGCACGCAGTTCGTAGTCGGGCAGGGCCTTGAGCGCGGGCACATGACCCATCGCCGCCCAACCGCCGGGGCTCGCTCCGATGATGCCGACGCCGATCTTCGCCATGTCACTCTCCTTGTGCGCTGTGGCAGCCCGCCGCCGGCTCCGGTTGCGCTCGCGCGGCTCGTACAGTGGGTGGCACGTAGGTGATTCGCACCCGCACCGCAGACTGCCGACCTCGAGCCTCACTTGGCGGGCGAATCCGAGCAAGAAGGCACTTTGAGGTGCTCTGGTACCCCGGAGGGAACCGTGGCCGGGACAGTTGCAGGAGAACACCGCGCGGGGACGGACGCAGGGCCGTCGAACTGCCGCGAGGAGGCCCGCCCCCTCGTCCGCAGCGTGCTGGAGCGGATCGGCGACAAGTGGAGCGTTGTCGTCGTCTGCCAGCTGGGCGAGTCGACCTATCGCTACAACGAACTGCGCAGGCTGGTGCGTCCGATCACCCAGCGGATGCTCAGCGTCACACTGCGCGGCCTGGAGCGGGACGGGCTGGTCAGCCGCACCGTGCACGCGACCGTTCCGCCGCGGGTCGACTACGCGCTGACCGAGCGCGGACGGTCGCTGCTGCGGGTCGTCCGCGATCTGGCCGGGTGGGCCGACGGCCACGCGGAGGAGATCAGCGCCTCCCGCGCCGCGTTCGACGCGCGGGAGGCGTGACCTCGGCGCGTACCCTGCCGTGGGCCGCCCGGCTTCCCCTGCTTCAGTCCTGGAGCGCGCTTCAGTCCTGGAGCGTGCATCAGCCCTGGAAGTGCTTCAGTCCTGGAGCATGCATCAGCCCTGGAAGTGCTTCAGCCCTGGAAGTGCATCAGTCCTGGAACGCGGCGAAGAGGAGGTTGAGGGCCTCGCCCATGGAGGGATGGGTGATGATCATGTCGCGCAGGGCGGTGTACGGCAGACCGGCGGCCATGGCGGTCTGCACGATCGTGACCACCTCTCCCGCCTCCGGTCCCAGCAGCGAGACGCCCAGGATGCGCTCGGTTCCGGCGTCGACGACCGCCTTGAACAGGCCGGCCGTCTCGCGCATGGTGCGGGCCCGCGGGATGGCGGCGACCGGCAGCTTGGCGATGCGCACCTGGTGTCCGGCGGCGCGTGCCTGGTCCTCGGTCAGTCCCACCCGGGCCAGCTCCGGGGTGAGGAAGACGGTGTAGGGGATGAGGCGGTCGGCGGTCGAGCGGTTGCCGCCCGCGAGGTTGGCCTTGAGGATCCGGTAGTCGTCCAGCGACACGTGCGTGAACTGCGGGCTGCCCGCCACGTCGCCTGCCGCCCACGTGTGCGGGGCGGAGGTGGCGAGGTGCTCGTCGACGGCGACGAAACCGGCCTGGGTGGTCTTGACCCCCGCTGCCTGCAGGGCGAGGTCCGCCGTGACGGGCGTCCTGCCCACGGCGACCAGGACGTCGTCGCCGACGACCCGGGCTCCGTCGGCGAGCCTGGTGGTGACCTGGCCGTCGGCGCCGCGTTCGAGAGACGTGACGGCGGTCCCGGTGACGATCTCCATGCCGTCGGCGCGCAGGAGTTCGGTGACCGTCCGGGCGATGTCCTCGTCCTCGCGCGGCAGAAGCCGGTCGTTTGACTCGATCATGGTGACGCGGCTGCCGAACGCCGCGAACATCTGCGCGAACTCGAGGCCGACGATCCCGCCCCCGACGATCGTGAGCCGCTCGGGAAGCCGTTCGAGTTCCAGCAGGCTGTCGCTGGTCAGGATGCCTGCCTCGGTGAGGCCGGGGATGTCCGGGACGCGCGGCCGGGTGCCGGTGTTGATGACGGTCTCGGCCCCGCGGATCACTCGGGAGCCGCCGCTGTTCAGCGCCACCTCCACCGTGCGCTCCGCGATGAACCGGGCCTGCCCCAGCACGAGATCCATGCCGGAGTCGAGGAACTGCTTGTGGTTGCCGGCGACCATGCCGTCGACGACGCCCGTCTTGTGCGTCCTGAGCAGGTCGACGTCCACCTTCGGCGCGTCGGCGACGAGCCCGAGTTCCCGGGCGCGCGCCAGGGCTTTGACCGCGCGGGCGCTCGCGACCAGCGCCTTGGTGGGGATGCAGGCGACGTTGATGCAGGTGCCGCCGATCATGCCGCGCTCCACCATCGCGACGCGCCTTCCCGCCCTCGCCCAGTCCATGGCGAGCGTCTTGCCCGCCTTGCCTCCGCCGACGACCAGAAGGTCGTACTCCTCAACCGGATCGCTCATGTCGGTGCTCCCATCGGGGGATCGTTCGGGGGGATGGCGCGCGTGACGGCGCCCGACGAAGGTTACCGGATAGAACGGTCGGTCTATTGACAGACCGATCGTTCTGTTCAGGAAGTTCCGGCCGTACGGACGGACCGATCGGTCTGCGATCGCCTAGCCTGGGAGTCATGGCTACTTCCAAGAGCGGCGCCTCACCGGCGCAGCGCCTGCTGGACACCGCGTCCGTCCTCTTCGCCAAGGAAGGGATCCGGGCGGTCGGGGTCGACCGGATCCTGTCCGAGGCCGATGTCGCCCGGGCGAGCCTCTACCAGACCTACGGGTCCAAGGACGCCCTCGTCGCAGCCTATCTGGAGAGGCAGGACGACACCATCCGTGCCGGCCAGGCCCGAGCCCTGGCCCGGCTGACCGACCCCGTGGACCGCGTCCTGGTGCCGTTCGACCTGGCCGCCAAGGACGTCAGGCGCCGCGGCTACCGCGGCTGCGTGTTCCTCAACGCCCTCACCGAGTTCCCCGAGGCGCGGCATCCGGTGCGGGGAGTCGTCGAGCGGCACCGGGAGTGGCTCGCCGACCTGTGGCGCAGGGAGCTCACCGCCGCGGGTGCGGCCGATCCGGACGCGACGGTCGCGCAGTTGGTGCTGCTCTACGACGGCGGGCTCGCTGGATGCAAGAGCGCCCGATCGGCGGAACCCGTACTGCGAGCCAGGCGGATGGCCCTCGACATCCTGCAGCGCGCGCTGCCGCACCCGAGCTGAGCGGTTCCGGCCGGCGGAGCGCCGCATCCGCCGGCCGACGGCCTCATCCGCGACCGGTGTAGCGGGTCCGCATGGCGGGCCCGGCGGCGGGGCCGGCGGTGAACACGTACGCCTGGCTGTCGTCGAGGCGGCGGCCGGTCCTGGCGTCGACCACCACGGGCTCGACCTCTTCGCCGCTGTCGGCGTCGACGAGGATCATGCTGCGCTGCTCGGGCGTGAGCCGGGAGTTGCCCCACGCGGCGAGTGCGACGATGACCGGGCGCAGGGAGCGGCCGAGGTCGGTCAGGACGTACTCGTAGCGGACCGGGTTCGTCTGATACGGGCGGCGCTCCAGCAAGCCGTCGGCGACGAGGGTCTTCAGGCGTGCGGTGAGCATGCTGGTGGAGATGCCGAGGTTCTCCTGGAACTGGTCGAAGCGGGTGTAGCCGTCGAAGGCGTCGTGGAGGATCAGCAGGGTCCACCACTCGCCGACGTGCTGAGCCGTCGTGGACAGAGGGCATTCGAGGTCTTCCGCCCTGATCCGGCTTGCCAAGGTCGACCACCACCAGTCAGTTACTGCTAAAGTCGAAGTCACTTACTTCTATTTTAGCAGTTACCACGGGGTGAGGCCCTTTCTGCCTGCCCTGGGAACGGAACCTGCCGTGAGCACCCCCCTCAGCGAATCCCTTCAGGGCCGCCGTGCCCTGGTCACCGGCGGCACCAAAGGCGTCGGTGCGGCCGTCGCCCAGCGCCTCGCCCAGGCCGGCGCCACCGTGCTGGTCACCGCGCGCACCCGACCGGCCGACCTCGCGTCCTCGGACATCGTCACCGCCGACCTCGCGACCCCCGAGGGGGCCGCCACCGTGGTCGGCGAAGCCATCCGCCGTCTCGGCGGGATCGACATCCTGGTCAACAATCTCGGTGGCTCCGACGCCCCCTCGGGCGGATTCGCCGCCCTCGGCGAGGACGACTGGGACAGAGAGCTCAGCGTCAACCTCCTTGCCGCCGTCCGCCTGGACCGCGGCCTGCTGCCCGGCATGATCGAGGCCGGCAAGGGCGTCATCATCCACGTCTCGTCGATCCAGCGCCGGATGCCGCTGTGGAACGGCACCCTCGCGTACGCCGCTGCCAAGGCCGCGCTCGCCACCTACAGCAAGGGCCTGGCCAACGAGGTCGCTCCGCACGGCGTCCGCGTCAACACCGTCTCTCCCGGCTTCGTCCGGACCACCGCGGCCGACCACCTCGTCGCGCGGATCGCCGACGGTGCCGGCCTCACTCACGAAGCGGCGCTGGAGCAACTGATGGCATCCCTCGGCGGCATCCCCCTGGGCCGCCCCAACCAGCCGGAGGAAGTGGCCGAACTGGTCGCCTTCCTCGCCTCCGACCGCGCGTCGGCCATCGTCGGTGCCGAGCACGTCATCGACGGCGGCACCCTTCCCACCGTATGAAACCCGCCCCGTCAGGAGACGCCATGCACGACACCCGGCCCCGAGACGTGCCCCCGGACGCCCTTCCCGATGTGATCACCCGCTACCTGAAGGCGCATCACGCCCATGACACCGCCACCGCAATGGGCACCTTCCGTACCGACGCCACCGTGACCGACGACGGCAGGACCCACCAGGGAGCCCTGGCGATCGAGGCCTGGCTGAACCGTTCCGCCACCGAGTACACCTACACCAACGAACTCAGCGGTGCGCAGGAGGTCGACGCGCATCACTACGTCACGACACATCACCTCGAGGGCAATTTCCCGGGGGGAGTGGTGGATCTGCACTACCGGTTCGCCCTGCGCGGCGGCCTCATCGAGAGCCTCGTCATCGAAGCCTGACGGGCCGATGCTCGGAACATCGACGCTGCCGGGTCGTTGGGGTACCGAGGGCGCGCTGCCCGGCACGGGCCGGGGGACCGGCCACGGAAGAACCGAGCAGTGAGAGGGTTGCGAGGGTGACGGCAAGAACGAGTGACATCGAGAAGGCGGCGGATGTGCTGCGCGCCGGAGGCCTGGTGGCCCTCCCCACCGAGACCGTGTACGGTCTGGGCGCCAACGCCGAGGACCCCGCCGCCGTGGCGCGCATCTTCCAGGTCAAGGGGCGCCCTCCCTCCCATCCTCTGATCGTGCACATCGCCGGCGCGGAGCTGCTGGGCGACTGGGTCGAGGACGTGCCCGAGACGGCGCGCCTGCTGGCCGAGCGCTTCTGGCCGGGGCCGCTCACCCTGGTCCTGCGGCGCGGTCGCCGGGTGCCCCTCGAAGCGACGGGTGGCCTGGAGACGGTGGCTGTGCGCGTGCCCGGCCACCCCGTCGCGCTCGCGCTGCTGTCGGCTTTCGGCGGCGGTGTCACGGCCCCCTCCGCCAACCGCTTCGGCCATGTCAGCCCGACCACGGCCGACCATGTCCGTGCGGAGTTCGGCGGTGCCGTCGACTTCGTGCTGGACGGCGGGCCCTGCGCGGTCGGCGTCGAGTCGACCATCGTGGACGCCACGGGCCAGACCCCGACCGTCCTACGGCCCGGAGGGGTGACGCGCGAGGACCTCGAGGCGCTGCTGGGGCGCCCGCCGGCGGTGCACACGACGAGCCGCATCCGGGTGCCGGGCCAACATCCGTCCCACTACGCGCCGAGGGCGAGGGTCGTCCTCGTCGAGCCCGAGAAGGTCGTCGCCGAAGCGGAGCTCGCCCAGGAGCTGGGGCACCGGGTGGGGGTCCTTCTCCCTCCCGCCTTCACCGACGCGCCGGTGAACGCGCACGCCGTGGTGCCGGTGCCCGGTTCGGCGGCCGCCTACGCCCGCGGGCTGTACGGATTCCTGCGCGAGCTCGACCGGCGGGGCTGCGACCTCATCGTCGCGTCCCTGCCGACGGAGGAGGGGCTGGGCCTCGCGATCGCCAACCGGCTCCGCCGCGCCGCGGGGCCCCGGCCCGCCGCGTGACCGCCACCGGCGCCGTCCGGTGTGGCTGCCGGAGCCCGCACCGGTGCGGGCTCCGGGGTCCGCGCTGCCGTACGCGATCCGGCGGATCGTCCTCCTGATCCCTACCTGATCCCTACGGCATCCCTACGGCGCCGTGGCGACGGGGATGTCCAGGCCGCGGGCCGCGACGAGGCGCGCGGTGCCGTCGTCGAGGCTGTAGCACAGGCCCACCACGGCGGCCTGCCCGGCCGACACCCGCTCGGCCAGAAGGCGGGAGCGGTCCAGCATCAGGTCGACGGTGTGCCTTATGTGCTCGGCGAGGATCTCGTCGGCACTCACGCGTCCGGCGGCCCGCGCGGCCAGCACGCTGGGGGTCACCCGCTCGACGACATCGCGGATGTAACCGTTCGGCGCCATGCCGTCCTCCAGGGCGGCACGCGCCGCGCCGACCGCGCCGCACGAGTCGTGGCCGAGGACCACGACCAGGGGGCAGTCCAGCACGTCGACGCCGTACTCGATGCTGCCGATCACCTCCGGGCCCATGACATGGCCGGCGGTGCGCACCACGAAGAGGTCGCCCAGGCCGCGGTCGAAGATGATCTCGGCGGCCAGACGGGAGTCGGAGCATCCGAACAGTACGGCGAACGGACGCTGGGACGGAGCGACCTCGGTGCGGCGGGTGGCATCTTGATTCGGGTGCTCCGGGACACCTGTGATGAACCGCCGATTGCCGGCCAGCAGCAGCTCGAAGGCTTCATGGGGCGTTGCGGCCTGGATCTCGCTCATGGCGGCAGCTTACGTTCCCTTCCCCGGTGCCGTCGTGCCAGGACGGCACCTGTCACGCCGGGCGCGTCGTGGCTCTGGCTCCCGCGCGGCGTCGTACTCGGGTGCTCGGTCCGGTGATCGCGTTCATGTGGTTGTGGGTGTACAGGCAGGATGAGGGGGTAGACGGCGCGCTGTCGGCCCGTGCGGGCCGGCACCGGTGAGACTGGCTTCGATCTTGGGAGGGGACACGTCATGGCGCTCACGAGCACCGCGGCAACGGATACACACAACCGCGAGCTGCCCGAAGTCGCCGACCCCTCCCGGGTGGCGCCGAAGGACGCCCGCGAGCTGTCGCGGCTGTTCTTCCGGCAGCTGACGGTGCTGGAGGAGGGCACGCACGAGTACAGCTACGCCCGCAACACGCTGATCGAGATGAACATGTCCCTGGTCCGCTATGCGGCCGGCCGGTTCCGCAGCCGCGGGCCGGAGGAGATGGAGGACATCGTCCAGGTCGGCATGATCGGCCTGATCAAGGCGATCGACCGGTTCGAGCTGTCACGCGAGGCGGAGTTCACCTCCTTCGCCATCCCCTACATCGTCGGTGAGATCAAGCGGTTCTTCCGCGACACCACCTGGGCCGTGCACGTGCCGCGCCGGCTGCAGGAGGCCCGCGTCCAGCTGGCCCGGGCCACCGAGGAGCTGCGCAGCCGCCTGGACCGCAGCCCGACGGTCGAGGAGCTGTCGGAGCTGATGAGTCTGCCGGAGGAGGAGGTCCGGGAGGCCCAACTGGCCGCCAACGGCTACAACTCCTCCTCGCTGGACGCCGCGATCGGCGCCGGCGAGGACGGCGAAGCGCTCCTGCAGGACTTCATCGGGGTCGAGGACGGAGCTCTGGAACTGGTCGAGGACTTCCACGCGCTCGCTCCGCTGATCGCCGAACTCGGCGAGCGGGACCGGCAGATCATTCACATGCGGTTCGTGGAGGAACTCACCCAGGCGCAGATCGGCGAACACCTGGGGGTGTCCCAGATGCACGTCTCCCGGCTGCTCTCGCGCTGCCTGGCCCGGCTGCGCGAGGGCCTGCTCGCCACCGGATGACGAGCCGCCCTGCCCGACACCTGACGCCGAGGCGAGAGGCGGCCGGCCGAGATGAACCGCTCGCCGCTCACGGCAACGACGCGTCCCGCGTCAGGGTCGCTCCTACGGCCGCCCCGTGTGCGTCTCTCGTCCGCCCGCCGAGCGGCAGTCACCACATGGGCGAAGGGGAACCGCGTTTGGGCGTGCTCCCCGTGCTGTCGGGACATACCGGTGAGGGGCCCTCTGTTCCGAGGGCCCCTCGGCACGGGACGGCGACCGGCGCCGCCACCGCGCTGCTTCACAGCGTCGAGGTCGTCGCCTCCCCGGAAGCGCTGCCCGCGAGCCACGCGTCCCACGACAGGTTGAAGTCGGCGTAGCCGTTGTCGGCCGGGGCCTTGGCGCGGGGCGAGCCGGTGATGGTGACGGGGTCGCCCCGCTTGACCTCGTGGTAGAACCACTTGGCGTCCGACAGGGACAGGTGGACGCAGCCGTGCGAGCCGCGGGCGCTGCCGCTGCCCGGATTGGGGTCGCCGGTCGAGTAGTGCACGTACGTGCCGGACTGGGTGAGGTGGACGTCCCAGGGCAGCGTCAGGTCGTAGTAGTTGGGGCTGCCCTTGTCGCAGCTGATGCCGACGCTGCAGGAGGTCATGTGGACCTTCTCCTGCTTGTCGATGACGGCCATCGTCCCGTTCCAGGTCGGGAACTGGGGGCTGCCCGCATTGATCGACAGGGTGCGCACCAGCTTGCCGTTCCGGGTCACCTTCATGGTGTGACCGGTCACCGACACATCGGCGCGCACATCGTCGCCGATCTTGAAGGTGTGCGTGTAGTTGTGCACGCCGTAGCGTCCGTTGCCGTTGCCGACGCCCGTCAGATCGGCGTCGATCTTGACCGTCGTACCGGAGGGCCAGTAGTTCTTCGGCCGCCAGTCGGCGCGCCTGTCGCCGAACCAGTGCCAGGCGCCGGCCACCGGCTGCGAGGCGCTCACCTTCATGTGCTTCTCCACGGTGGCCCGTGCCTTCGCCGCCACCGGGTTCGTGAAGATCACCGAGATCGGCATGGCCACGCCGACCGTGGTTCCCGTCTGCGGGGTGATCGTCTCCAGCAGCATGGGGGGCCCCGCGGGCTTCGTCGGTGACGGAGAGGCGCTCACACTCGGCTTGACCGACGCCTTCGCGTCGTCCCCGCTCGCCTTGGCGCTGCCGCCCCCGCAGCCACTCACGCCCATCAGCACCGCACCCGCGACGAGTGCGACCCCTATGCTGCCCCTGCGCCGTCCCACTGCCTGCCCCGCTCTCTCGCTCATTGACCCTGACGGGCCCGACTCCCTGTCAGACAGGGTAGAACGGACGCGCAGTTGCGTCCGTCGTGTAAAACGTGTCCCAAATCCCGGCGTCAGCCGCCGGACCGCGGACGGTCCCGGGCGCGATGCCGCAGGCGCTGCGGATGCCGGCGATCGTCTCCAACAGTTCCCCTGAACTTCCGCGGACTTCGGCGCCGGCGGTCGCGGCCACGTCGTTCCTCCCCTGGGCGTGGACCGTCTTCGACGGGCACCTGCGGGGCCTGGTGCTCGCGGAGGCGGAGTGCGCCACGGACGACGAGGCACAGTCGTTCGCGCCGCCCGTCGCGTGCGTGGCAGAGGTGACCGATGACGCCCGCTTCACCGGAGGACGCCTCGTCCGGGCTTCCCGCCGGGAGCTGCTCTCCCGGCCGGCGGAGTACGGTCTCCGTCCCGAAGGTCCGTAGGCCGCCTGTTCCGGACCGCTCTCACGGGCGTGCGGTAGGTTGCCCGCCATGACCGAACTCGCCGCCGGCGTCTGGCCACCCGCCCCGATGACGACCGAACGGCTCATACTCCGCGAGTCCGCGGCCCGGGACCGCGAGGCGTGCATCGAGCTGCACGCCTCGCCAGAGGTGCTCGCGTACCTCGGTGGCCCTCGGCCGCGTGCCGAGCTCGAACGCACGGTGCCCGAGGTGCCCGGGCGGCTCCCCGGCTGGTTCGTGGTCGAGCTCGACGGAGCGATGATCGGCACGGTCCAGCTCAAACCGCACGTCCCCGAGCATCCGGGCAACCGCCGTCTTGAGGCCGGGAAGACCGAGCTCGGCTACCTGTTCCTACCGGAGGCGTGGGGACACGGGTACGCCACCGAGGCGTGCGCAGCGGCACTCGACTGGTTCGCCGACGCGCTGCCCGGCGAGCCGGTGGTGCTCTACACCCAGACCGCCAACGCCCGCTCGATGCGCCTCGCGGCGAAGCTGGGGTTCACCGAGCTGGAGCGGTTCGAGGCGTGGGGCGCCGAGCAGTGGTTCGGCAGGTGGTCCCCGGTCGCGCCGTCCGCTGGTGCCGTGCCCGCGTAGGTTCGCCGGCGCGACGGTCGCACGGAACCCGCCGAAGCGGCCCCTCGCCGGGCCGGGTGAGCGGGACGAGGCGGCCCGATGCCGCAAGGGTCCCCACACCGCGCGCGCCGGATCTCCAGCCGTCCGAACCCCAGGGTCCCGGCCATCCCGATCCTCGGCCCGCCGCGGCGGGGCCGGGTCGGCGGTGCAGGCGGAATCGCACGTGCGGGGTGCGAGGGGCGCTCATACGCTGAAGGTGCTCGGGGCTACTGCGGAGGTCTGCCATGCCCCGAACCGTCTGGTCCGGTGCCATCACGTTCGGTCTGGTCACCGTGCCGATCCATGTGGTCGGCGCGACCGAGGACCACTCGATCCACTTTCACCAGTACCACCTGGCCGACCAGGGCCGGATCCGCTACCGGAAGATCTGCGAACTGGAGGACCGGGAGGTCTCCCAGGACGAGATCGGCAAGGGCTACGAGATGACCAAGACGCAGGTCATCCCCATTACGGACGACGATCTCAGCAATCTCCCGCTGCCCACGGCGAAGGCCATCGAGATCGACGCGTTCGTGCCGCTGGAGTCCATCGACCCGATCCGCATCGCCGACGGCTACTACCTCCAGCCGGCCGGCCAGGTCGCGGCCAAGCCGTACAAGCTGCTCGTCCAGGCCCTGGGCCGTTCGGCCAAGGTGGCCGTCGTGAAGTACGCGTGGAGCGGCCGGGAGAGACTCGGGCTGCTGCGCGTGCGGGACGACGTGCTGGTGCTGCACGCGATGCGCTGGCCCGACGAGATCCGCGACCCCGCCCCGCTGCTGCCGCCACCGGTGGAGGTGTCCGACGCGGAGATCGAGGGGGCGCTCGCGCTCATGGACACCATGACCGTGGACCAGCTGGAGGGCCCCGACTTCCAGGACCGCTACACCGAGGCGATCGCCCGTATCATCGAGGCCAAGCGCGAGGAGAAGCCGCTCCCCGAAGCGCCGGAGCCGCAGGAGCCGGCCCAGGTCCTCGACCTGATGGCCGCCCTGAACGCGTCCGTGCAGCAGGCGAAGGCGTCGCGCGGCGGGGCCGGCCCGGCGCAGGTGCACGAGTTGCCGAAGCCGAAGAAGGCGGCGGCGAAGAAGCAACCGGCCAAGAAGGCCGCGGCCAAGAAGACCCCCGCGAAGAAGACGGCGGGTCGGCGGCCGCGCAGTGCTTAGCCGAGCAGCCTGGGATCGTGTCCGGACGACGGCGGTGCGCCCGCGGCGACCTGCGTCGGCAGGCAGGTCCTGGCGGTCCTCGGGAGCCGGGTCGGCGTCGGTTCGCCGACCCGCCAGCAGGCTAGGCTGCG
Source organism: Streptomyces sp. AF1A (assembly GCF_047340315.1). Taxonomy (NCBI): domain Bacteria; kingdom Bacillati; phylum Actinomycetota; class Actinomycetes; order Kitasatosporales; family Streptomycetaceae; genus Streptomyces; species Streptomyces sp. AF1A. The sequence continues at coordinate 41,248 of NZ_JBLEBI010000013.1, read as the reverse complement.
ACGGTGGCTCACCTGACCGACGTACCCGAGAACGCGCCCGAAGCCGCAGGTTTGGCCGAGGCGAATGACTACGACGGCTTCGCCGAGGAGTACGCGGCGGAAACCGAGAACAACCTCGTGAACGCGTACTACGCGCGGCCCGCGATGCTGGCTCTCGCCGGGAACGTCGCCGGCCGCCGGATCCTGGACGCCGGCTGCGGCTCGGGCTCTCTGTCCGCCGCGCTGCGCGACCGCGGTGCGGTCGTCACCGGCATCGACGTCAGCGCCGGGATGCTCGCGTTGGCCAGGCGGCGGCTCGGCGACGTTGTGGCCCTGCACCTGGCCGACCTGAGGGACCCCCTGCCGTTCGACGACGGTGCGTTCGACGACGTCGTCGCGTCGCTGGTGCTGCACTACCTGGAGGACTGGGGGCCGGCGCTGGCGGAGATACGGCGCGTGCTCAGGCCCGGCGGCCGCCTCATCGCGTCGGTGGACCACCCCATCGTGGCCTACACGATCCGGGATCCCCGGCCCGACTACTTCGCGACCACCAGCTATGCCTTCCACTGGACCTTCAACGGGCGGTCCGTCCCGATGCGGTTCTGGCGCAGGCCGTTGCACGCGATGGTCGATGCGTTCACCAGCGCCGGCTATCGTCTTTCCGCCATCAGCGAGCCGCAGCCCGACCCGGCCGCCCGTGAGCTGTTCCCCGACGGCTTCCACGACCTCTCGACCAAGCCGAACTTCCTGTTCTTCGTCGTCGAGGCACCCGCGCCGGCCGCGGGCTCGGCCGGCTGATTCTTGCGCCTGGTCGCTGATCGGTGTTCGATGCGGTCCGTGATGGGTGAGGGTGGGGGGCTCACGGCGGACGCACCGCTTGTGCGGATCGTCCACGCCGTGGTCGGGGAGAGCCTGGCCGGGATCCTGGCGGGGGCTGCCGCAGATGTGCTGGTCTTCTCGACCATGGACGATCCGGGGCTGTCGGGCACCGCTGGGCGCATTCAGATCTCCCTGGCCGTCGCACTGACGTTGCTCTTCGCGGTCGGCTTCCTGGTGCACCGGCCGCGTGAACTGCGTGACTTCGGCGCCGCCGTGGTGATCGAAGAACCATCGGTGAGGCAGAAGGAGGAGCAGACTCGACTTCTTCGGCGAGGCCGCGTCCGGATCGCCATCGGTGTCTTCGCGATGACGCTGGTATTCGCGTATGGCTCCCACGGACCGCTTGTCAGCGTGAGCTTGCCGCTGATCGCGCTCCTCGGCGTCGTGCATACATGGCGGACCGCGATCTGGTGGGAGCGTCGACACGGCGTGCGTCTGTGGAAGCCGGCGCTGGTTGTCGTAGGCCGTGAGGCTTACCGTCGCTCCCCGTACTATGCAACGCCGGCCCCGCACCTGATCCCAGGAGGGCAGGCGATGTAACCGGCCGAGCCCGTCCGTCAGTGAAGGCGGACGGTGGTGTTGAATACGACCCCATGAAGCAGCGTGCGCGGGGGGCGAGCCGGACGGCGGTGCTGGTGTGCCAGGGGCGGGCGGCCGCGGACGGCCGGGTCGCCACGGGCAGGTTCGCCGATCCAGTGGCGACACAGCTGCTGCGCGCCGCGGAGCGCGTGTCCGTGGACCAGGTGCGGGCGAGCACCCCGCCGCAGGGCTGGCAGGCACGCACCGCGTACGAGAGTGTGCGGGCGTGCGCGGAGGTGGTCGTACCGCGGACGGTTGCGATCGACGAGGTTCTCCGCGCCCGCACCACCGGCCAGCTCGTGATCCTCGGCGCCGGTCTCGACACGCGCGCGTGGCGCCTTGCGGAGCTCGCGCAGACAGATGTGTGGGAGGTCGACCATCCGGCCTCCCAGCGGGACAAGCGCGCCCGGCTCGCCGAGGCCGCGCACGCGACCCGGGGACCGGAGGAGGACAGCCGCCCCTCGGCAGAACCGCCGGCCGTGGCCCGATCCGTGCGGTTCACGCCGGTCGACTTCGCCGTCGACGATCTCGGTGCCGCGTTGGACGCCGCCGGGCACGACCCGGCGGCGCCGACGACCTGGCTGTGGGAGGGCGTCGTCCCGTACCTCACGCGCGACGAGGTCCGCGCGACGGTGGCCGCGCTCGCCGCCCGGTCGGCCCCGGGCAGCGTCCTGGTCGTCAACTACCAGGCACCGTCCGCGAGGGCTGCCGTGGGCCGCCTGCTGGCGCGCGTGCTCGGCAGCTCCATCACGTCCGGGGAGCCGTGGCGCTCACTGTGGCGGCCGGAGCAGATGGCCGCGGTGCTCGCGGAGCACGGCCTGCGGGTGGTGTCGGACGACACGCTCCTCTCCCTCGCCCAGCAGCTCGGCGGCCCCGTACCCGGCCGGACGTCGTTGAAGTCGGGTCGCGTGGCGGTCGCGGAGAGCCGGTGAGCGTGGTCCGCGACCTGCCGGCCGGTACCGGCGACCGGTGAGCCCGTTCGTGCGTCTCGGCTGTGGTGTGCGGGATGACGTCTCCGGCGGTCATGTCCGGTGCCCGCGGCGACGCCGGCGCTGCACCTTGGCGATCTCGCCCGAGATGGGCAGCCAGTAGTACAGGATGAAGGCGGAGATCACGGCCACGCCGAGTGCGGGAAGCAGGGCGCCGAGCAGGATGCCGACGGCAAGCCAGGCCAGGGCGAGTCGGAAGCGCCGGCCGATGGCTTTCGCGCCCGCCGCATCGATGGTCGGGGCGAGGAGCCGGCGATCGTGACAGGCGTACCACCAGATGACGTTGAACAAAGCGGCCGCGCATTCGAACGCGATGCCGTGCAGAACGACGGCCGTACGCTGCCCGTGTCCGTCGCGGAAGGCTTCGGCCAGTACGGAGGCGGCGAAGGGCAGGAACGCGATGTCCATCAGCAGCACGGTGTTGAGGAACAGCACCATCCGGTCGGCACTGCGGATGTGGTCGAACATGATGTGATGGTTGGCCCACACCTGCCCGATCAGCATGAAGGTGACGGCGTAGGCGAGGTAGGACGGCCAGAGCATGAGGAGGCCGTGCGCCAGGCGGCTGGTGTCGTGCGGCGGGTGGATGTCCAGGACGAGCAGTGTGATGGCGATGGCGATGACGGCGTCGCTGAACGCGACCACTCGGGTGGGGTCGCGCTCCACGCCGAACGGCGTTGGCCCTCCCGGTTCCTGAACAGGCTCTGTCATCGCCTCAGCCTCAGGCACCGGGCGCCGCTGCGCGAGCAACCCCGGGGCATGTCGGCCGGTGGTGAGCCCATCGTGGTGAGGGCCCCTCGTTCCGGAGCATGCCGGCCTGGCGGAGTCCGGTGCCTCAAGCCCGAGCCGCACAGAGGACCCCAGGCGTCCCGGCGTCGGCTTTGGACCTAGTGGCGCTGCCGCAAGCCGGCCGACGTTCAGGCGGCTACGGAGCCCGCATGGAAGCCCGCGTGCGGCCGCCGCGCTCGACGAGCCCGGCTCCCCGAGCGCGGCGGCCACGGCGAGGGCGGTCGCCGTGCCATGGCCGCGGCCGCGGTGCTCCCGGTGCACGCCCATCGGTTCGAACAGCCCGGGTCTGCCGGGTCCGGCCGACCACACCGTCACGGCCGCCACGGCGTCTCCCTGCTCGTCGTGGGCGACCAGAGCGGCCGGTGGAGCGGTCACCGGTCCTTGCTGCGGCCGAACCGGAGGTACGCCACGAGGCCGAGCACGTTCCCGAACGCGCAGATGGCCAGCCATGCCTGCGCGGACAGCCTCCGGGTGTCGGGGTGTCGCGAGATGTCGAACATGCAGCAGACGGCGGGGACGACCGCCACCAGCGGCACGATCGCCGCCCAGGGTGTGGGTGACGAGGAGCTCAGGGAGTCGGTGAGCACGGGACGTCTCTCATCGGGATGCTCGCTTGCCCGGCGGCAAGCCCTTCACGGGGTCTCGGGCGTGAGGATGAAGAGCCCGGCGACCTTTTCGTCGGCGTCGAACGCGACGCGAGCCTTCATGTCGCCGGCCTCGTAGCGCAGCGGGATGTCGACGACCGTGTGGTCGCCGATGCGCCGGACGAAGGGCTCGCCCTCGCCGAAGCCCTCGAACGCGCCGACCAGGCCGGTGACCGTGGCCAGGCCGTTGCCCCGCACCTCGTCGGTGAACGCCTCCAGAACCTGGGCGTTGAAGGACTGCCTCGCTTCGTCCATGCGGCCCTCGAGGACATCGGTGACGACCTTGATGGCACGTTCCGCCGCGTCGGCCATGCGCACCGTCTTGTCCATGGGTTCTCCCGTCCGGGGGTCGATGGGCTTGCCGAACCGCTGGAAGGCGGCCTGGCGGGTGACGCCCAGCAGGTCGCCGATCTCCTGCCAGGTGTGGCCGGCGTCCCGGCACTGCTGCACGCACAGCTTGAGCACCTGCTCCGCCAGCCGGTCGACGTCCTGGGCGCGCCGGACCAGGTTGAGGTAGTCGGGCGGCGTGACCGGGCTGCCCACCGCCTGAGCCAGCGTCGATGCCTGCTCGGCCAGCAGGGCGCCGAGGTCGGAGAGGGTCCGTGGGGCGTCGGCCATATGTCAAGGATGCCTTTACGGCTCTGCTGCCGTCAAGGATTCCTTTACGGCCGTTCCCTGTCGGCACCCACCGCGAGCCCGACGGGCGCGAGAGGCGGCCCCTTCGCACACCCAGCACGCCCCGATCGGCTGACGGGACGTCACCTGGTGGCGGCGGGGCGGCGATCGGGTCACGTGTCGGACGCGCGGGCCGCGGGGCTCCGCCGGCGCCGGGATGCTGGCCGCATGGGGAGAGACGGGGCCGGGGCCGGCCGGGATCCGGTGCCGATGGGCACGTCGCTGGGACGCGGTGGTGTCGCCGGGTGTCTGTGGAACGGGTGTCTCGCCGTGCCGGCCCTTGCCCTGCTGGTGGTGTGCGGACTGTGGGTGGGACTGGCGGTGGCCGGCCATCGCGGAGAGAGCGAGGCCCACGGTGCGATGGCGAGACAGGCGGCACTGACCAGGTCCCGTCTGGCGGGCTCGGCGCGTGACGGGGTGCTGCTCGGCACCGAGATCGACCGGGATGTGCGTACGGGACGCGTCCTGGGCCCGGTCCGGGTTCGGCGGCAGGGCGGCACGGTGACGGTGACCGCGCGGCTCGAGGGATTCGGGCCCGGTGCCATGGGCCGGACCGAGGCGACGGGGTGCTACCGGTTCCGCATCGTCGCCGTCCGGGCCACCTCCGCGCGCGTCCCCGACACGTCGTGCGCCGCCCCGGCCTCCGCCCTCTACCGGCCACCCGGCCAGGTCGCGGACGACGTGGTCGCCGAGGTGCGCGCGGCTCTCGGCAAGGGCGGAGTCGAGGCCGTGCGCGTGGCACCGGTGTGGCGGACGCCCGGGATCGACGTGGTGAACGTGGAGTCGTCCACGGGCAAGTTGGACGTCACCTTCCGGCTGCTGGAGCCCGGCGTCTCCTTGCGGTCCCAGTGCTATGTCGTCGACGTCCGGCAGGCTCCGTCCTCGGTCGCCCTCCGGAAGCCGGCGGCGGGCCGCTGCGGCTGAGGCACGGCCCCGTCCGGTCACCGGTGGCAGCGGTCGGCCCGGCTCGGGGGCGCGTGCCGTCCGGCTCTCCGGTCGGGAGCTTGTCCGGGTTCGTGGCGAGGTGGACCTCGCGGGACACGTGCGCAGGCTCCGCGGCGTGCGCACCACGCCGAGCACCCCCAGCCTCCTCGGCGCCTTAAGAAGGAGGACTTCGGCACAGAGGGCGGGCCCCTGCTCCCTGGAGCATGTCGGTGGCGCGATGCCGCGCGCCGGTGCCGGGGGCCGCCTCGATACGTGTCTGGTTTAGACCTTTCCGTGAGGGAGTGCTGCATGTTGCATGGGTGCCGCCTTGCTCACCTGTCTCGAGAAGGCGACTTTGCTACCGCTTCTGCGACGCGAAAGGGTGCATCGTCCGTCATGTTCAGGCAACTCCCCACCCGTCGGCCCGCGTTGGGCTCCGGCGTCGCCATAGCCGCCCTGTCCCTCGCCACCGGGCTGCTGACCGCTTCCCCCGCCCAGGCCGCGACCGGCGCCATCACGGGCCTGGCCGGCAAGTGCCTGGACGTCGCCGGGGCCGACCCGGCCGACGGCACACCCGTCCAGCTCTACGACTGCAACGGCACCGGCGCCCAGCAGTGGACGGCCGGCAGCGACGGCACGATCCGCGCCCTGGGCAAGTGCCTGGACGTGACCGGCAATTCGACGGCCGACGGCGCCAAGGTGCAGCTGTGGTCGTGCACCGGCGGCGCGAACCAGAAGTGGACCGTCACCGCCGCCCGCGACATCGTCAACCCGCAGGCGAACAAGTGCCTGGACGTCACCGACAACAACTCCGCCAACGGCAGCCGGATACAGATCTGGAGCTGCAGCGGCGGCGCCAACCAGAAGTGGAACGCCCCCGTGGCGTCGGGAGGCCAGACGGGAGACCAGTGCTGGGTGACGCACTACGGTCCTCAGCCTCCCGGCGCGCTCACGGCCAGCGGCGAGCTCTTCGACAACAACGCGGACACCGCGGCCACCTCGCTCAGCCGGCAGCCGCAACTCCCGTTCGGCACCAGGGTGCAGGTCACCAACGTCGCCAACGGCAGGTCGCTCGTGGTGCGCATCAACGACCGGGGCACCTTCACCTCCACCCCGCGGGAACCCAAGTGCCTGGACCTGACCGACGGAGCCTTCGCCCGTCTCGGCGGAGTCCTCAACCCCGACGCGGGCCACATCGTCGTCACCGAACAGGTCCTGAACTGACCAAGTGGACTTCCGGCCAGGTGGGCGCCCCGGACAGAAGCCCGGGGCGCCCTGTCGCTGCGGCAGCCGCTTCTCCTGTGCCGCAGCGACGGCTTCCCGGCCCGGCCGGACGGACCGCGGGGCCGCGGACGAGCCCACCCACCACCGTGCCCGGCGCGGACACCACAGGACCAGTCGACGACCGCGACGTCATCGACTGGTAAGGCGGCGCCGTGCGGCATCGCGGGCAACCGGCGGCTGACCGTGGCGATCAGGCTAGCGTTGGCGGCAGGGACCGGTGCTGCCCTTGCAGCAGTGGTAGTCGCTCCGGGAGGGGACAGATGGCGCACACGGCGTTCGATGAGTACGAACGGCGCACATGGGCTGGGCGGGCCGACGCGTACGCGGCGAGTTTCGCCAAGCTCTGCGCGTACGCCGTGCCGGACCTCCTCCGGGCCGCCGGAGTCCGCGAGGGGGTGCGCGTCCTCGACGTGGGCACGGGTACGGGCACGGTCGCGGCCGCCGCGTGCGCGCGAGGAGCGAAGGTCACGGCCGTGGACGCCGAGCCGGACATGGTTGCCCGAGCCGGGCGGGCGGCCCCGGAAGCCGATGTACGGCTCGCCTCGTTGCCCCGACTGCCCTTCCCGGACGGCGAGTTCGATGCCGTGGTCGGCAACTTCGTCCTCAACCACGTCGGACGCCCTCGGGAGGCTCTGCGGGAGCTGCGCCGGATGACGCGTCCTGGTGGACGCATAGCGGTGACGATCTGGGCGGTGCCCCCGGCCCCCGGGCAGGCCCTCCTCGGCAGGGCGGTCCAGGCGGCGGGGGCCGTCCCACCCGCTCACGTGTCGGCTCTGGCTCACGAGGACGATTTCCCCCGCACCGGGCAGGGTCTCGCCGCGCTGCTGGGCGAGGCCGGACTGCTGAACGCCACCTGCGACACCCTGGTCTGGGACCACCGGACGACGCGCGAGGAGTGGTGGAGCGGACCGGCCGCCGGAGTGGCGACCATCGGGCAGATCGTGACCAGTCAGACTCCGGCGGTCGTCGCGGAGATCAGGCGGCACTTCGACCTGCTGTGCGCGGAGTTCACCCGGCCCGACGGCGCTCTGGCGCTGCCTCATGCGGCGCTGCTGGCGCACGGCCGGGCATGACGCCGCCGACGCGGACCACGTCGGCGCCGGCCTGACAGGCGCCACTTCGGGGCTACGACCACGACGCTCCGCACAGGTGGCTCCGAGCGATGCGCACCCGTCGGCGAACGGAGTCACCGTCGCGCATCGGCTTGTGCGCGGGCGCGCTCGATGTCGGGGACGTGGCTCTCGGCCCATTCCCGGACGGCACGCAGCGGCGTCAGCAGCGACCGCCCGAGGCCGGTGAGGGCGTACTCGACATGCGGGGGATGTGCCGGAATCTCCGTGCGAGAGATCAGACCGTCGTACTCCATCGCGCGAAGCGTCTCGGTGAGCGCCTTCGAAGTGATCCCCCGGATGTGCGCCTTGAGTTCGGTGAATCGCATCGGCCCGTGGTCCAGTGCGTTGACGACGAACACCGTCCAGCGCGCCCCGATCCGGTGCAGAACGGTGCGACTGGGGCAGGTCGCTGCCATGACGTTGTAGGCGTTGCCCATGCACGGCTCCCGGTAGCGTTGTGGATACTGGTATCGAATCTATACCGTCCCGGGCTGTGACTCTTCCCGATTACACGGTCCGTCCCTCCATGGCCCGGCACGGCCGCTTCGTCGCGGCGATCGTCATCGACTCGATCGGCACCGGGGTCTTCATCCCCGTCTCGATGCTGTACTTCCTGGCCACGACGCCGCTGACGCTGGTGCAGGTGGGCGCGGCCCTGACGACGGCCGGGCTGCTGGCGCTCCCGGTGGGCCCTCTGGTCGGAGGACTGGTCGACAGGTACGGCACCCAGCCGGTGCTGCAGGCGGCGAACCTGGCCCAGGCACTCGGCTTCGCCGGGTATCTCGTCGTGGACCGGGCATGGCAGATCGCCCTCTGCGCCTGGCTGAACAGTGCCGGGCGGGCGGTGTTCTTCGGCTGCTACGGCGCGGCCGTCACGGCGCTGGCCGCGCCGGGCGGGCGCGAGCGCTGGTTCGGTCTTCTGGGGTCGGTGCGCAACCTCGGCTACGCGCTCGGCGGCCTCCTGACCGCCGTCGCCGTCGGCTTCGGCACGCACGGCGTCTACGCCGCGATCGTGGTCGTCAACGCCTTGTCCTGTCTCGCCGCCTTCGTGCTGATGCGGGCCGTGCCGAACGTCCGTCCCGAGGCGGGCCGGGACGCGGCCGGCGGCTGGCGGCGCGTGCTCCGGGATGTGCGGTACCTGTCCGTGGTCGCGCATCAACTGTGCTTCGCGATCTCCTTGTTCGCCCTCAACGTCGCGATACCGGTCTACGCCGTGGACGTGCTGGGACTGCCCGGCTGGACCGCCGGTGCCGTCTTCACGCTCAACACCCTGATGGTCGGCTTCGGCCAAGGCGCCGTCGTCGGGCGGCTCAGCGGGCGCGTCCGCAGCCGCGTCCTCGTCGCCGGACACGCCTGCTGTGCGACCGGCTACCTCCTGTTCCTCGCCGCCGACCGCGTGACCGCGCTCGCCCTCGCGGTCGGCGTCGTGCTGCTCGGCGCCCTCGTCTACACCCTCGGTGAGATCCTCGGCGGTCCCGTCACGTCGACGGTCGCGGCGGAGAGCGCCCCAGAGGCTCTGCGCGGGCGCTACCTGGCCCTCAACCAGCTCGCCGTGAGCATCGCGGGAGCGGTCGCTCCGGCCGCCCTCTCCGGGTTGCTGTCCGCGGGCGCAGCCGCGATCTGGCTGACCCTGGTCGGAGTCAGCGCCCTCGGAGCCGCGCTCGCCACCCTGATCGGCGAAGCGGTGCCGGCGGCGCGGAGCCGCATCGGAGGCGTCCCGGGCCGTAGTTCGCCGGGTGGGCCCTGACGGCGTCCGGGCCCTTGCCCGCACACCTTGGCCGGAACGGTCCGCGCCGCCCCTTGCAGGAGGTGACCCTGCTTCTCGGCCCTGGCGCGGTGGGGCGCGGGTGCCGGCGGTGACGGCGCGTCCGCCGGCACCGGTCGGGGACGGTCATCGGCGCAGGCTCAGCAGCGCGAAGACGCCGCCGACCACCGGGCGGGCCTGGAAGCCGCTGCGGGTGTTCGCCGCGGTGTCGTACCAGTCGGTGAACGGCGTCCGCGAGGGCGAGGTGTGCGCGAACCGGTAGAGCGAGGAGATCAGCAGGTCGCTGACCGGGTGGTCGCGCAGCCAGGCGGCCGTCCACATCTCCCAGTCGCCCTTGGTGTAGCTGTGCCGCGGGTCCAGTGGGATGCCGTACTGGTTGGCCTGCGACAGGTACCAGTCGCCCTCTGCGCGGGCCACGTCGCGCGGTACGAGGTTCAGCCCGAGCAGTGAGTCGGGGTAGCCGTTGTACTTCAGGCTCCAGGTGCCGGGCTGGTCGTAGGCGAGCTTGAGGTGGTCCTTGCCGGTGTCCTGGGCCTTGTCCACCCACTGGCCGATGTAGTCGCGGGCGGTGCTGTCGTAGTGGGCGCCGTCCGAGGAGTGGCCTGCCACGGTCGCGATCCGGCCCATGGCGCCGATGGCCAGGATGCCCTTCAGGGCGAGGTTCGCGCTGTGGGCGATGAAGCCGGTGAAGTCGTCGGTCTGGTTCTGGTAGCCCGGGTCGAGGGCGTTGTCCACCAGATAGTCGGCCCACTGCTTGAGGATCGCGTAGTGCGCGGAGGCGAACGCGGCGGCCTCGGCGGAGCCGCTGCGCGCGAGGTAGGCCGCCGTCATCAGGAGCATGTTGGCGGACTCCTCGACCGGCATGTCCTCCTCGTTGCCGTCGTTGTGTCCGCTCGCGTCGGGGTAGCTGGAGCCGAGGTCGTGCTGGGCGAACTTCTTGGGCCAGCCGCCGTTCTCCGCGTAGTCGAAGAGCGGTTCGAGGAGCAGGCCGAGGTACCGCGGGTCCAGGTAGAGGAACACCGGCATCGCCGGGTAGGTCACGTCGATGGTCGAGACGTTGCCGTCGGAGGAGATCTCCTTCAGGAAGGCCCAGGGCCTGCCCTTCCTGCTGACCAGTTCGGTGCCCGCGTACGCCTGCCGGAGGGAGAGCGCGCACAGCGCGGCGTATTTCGCGCCGCCCGCGGCCGTCGCCTCCGTCCGCACCTTGTGGTCCAGGGCAGCGGTGCGCTTCTGCGCCGCGGTCGCGTCGGAGTGGAAGAAGCCGACCATGGCCTGCCGGCTCGACCAGTACGACTTCCACAACGGCGGCAACTGCTCGCCGAGGTAGCTGACGGCGGGCTCGCGGACGTGCCCGACCGACATCAGTGCCCGTGTCGAAGCCCGCACACTGCCGAGGTCGAAACGGAAGGCGAAGACCGGCCAGCTGTCGTCGATGGCACGCGGCTGGCGGGTGTCCGCCGAGTCGGCCAGCGCGTGGCCGGCCAGTGCGGTGGCACGGACGTCGGTGTCCGAGCCGATCTGCCAGCTCAGCCCCGGGCGGTCGGTGGCGCTCCACACGACGGTTCCCCAGGAGGCCATGTCGCCGTTCTCCTCGAGCACTCCGGGGTTGTCCGCAGCGAAGGACAGCGAGGTCGCCGTGGTGCCGCCGGAGCCGGACAGCTGCTGCTGGGACCAGCGGATCTTCGTTCCGGAGTCGCCCGAGGCCCACTCGCCGGAGATGTCGAGGTACAGCGAGACGTCGTGTGCCCCGCCGTCGGAACTGCGCACGTCCGCGATGACGTACGACAGCGGCATCGACTGGCGGCGCAGGTCGCCGGGCTCGACGGGGGAGAGGAACGTCAGGGTCAGCTGCGCGCCCCCGGCCTCGAAGACGAACCGCGAGCGGGTCGCGGTGAGGGTCAGCGAGCGCTGGACCGCGCCGCGGGAGAGCGGGTGGTCGGGCACGTTGGGCGCGCCCAGGAACAGGAAGTTGGTGCCGTCGACCCGGATGACACCGGTCATGGCGGTGGTGTGGCCGGTCCAGAAGGCCGGCCAGTGGCCGGCCGGCAGATCGGCGTCCAGCCACGTGCTCAGATAGGGCGAGCGGACGGCCAGTGGCACGGCGGGTGGCCGGATCGGATCGAACGCGGGAGCCGACGGGCCGGGGGAGTGGCCGCCGGAGGAGGCGGGGACGCCCCTCCGCGCGGACGTCCCCTGCAGCGGGCGGCCGGCGGCGGCCCAGGCGTTGTGGGCGAAGCCCGGCAGCAGACCGGTGCCGGCGGCACCGAGGCCCGCGCCGGTCCACCGGATCAGGCCGCGGCGGCTGAGACTCCCGGCGGGGGCGCCAGGTCCGGCCGGGGTATCGGGGACGCCGGAGTCGTGCGCAGGCAGCTCGGTGTTGTCGTTCCTTGGCGTCATTCGGATCTCCTGGAAGAGCCGCTCGGGGAAGACGGTGAAGGACGGGCAGAGGTGCGCGCGGGGGTGGGCGCGTCGATCCGCCACAAGGAGCCGGAGGGGACGGCGCGCGGGCCCTGGCATGGACCACAGGGCAGGTGGGGAAGTCGCGGAGAGATCGCCGGTACAACGATGGAAAAGTGAGCAGGACGATGACAGCACAGCCAGATTGTCATGTCCACCCCTTGGCGCCCGCCAGGTTCCCGGCGCTGGAAGTCCTGGGAGGGTGGGGCTCAACTCTCCGTATTGTCCGAAGAGTTGAGGCGAACGAGGGATCGTGTCGACGGGCTGACGACGGCCTCAGGGGCTGACCCCCGGCCCTCGTAGTGAGCTTCGAACAAGCCAATCGATGCGAGGCCGAACCGACGCATTGACAGTTTCGGAGGTCATCCTCCACTGTGCCTCTACATCGTTGTATCACCGTGTCAGGCCAGGTCGCCCACCAGCCCGCCCGGCCGGTTCTCCCGCTCTACCTTCCGTCAGAACCCGCACGCTCCGACCCCTTCGACGAGGATGTGATCGGCGCATGTACTCCTTCCTCCGGGCCAAGGCCGTCTCCGCCGCGGTACTGACCGCAGGCCTGTGCCTGACCGCGACCGCCTGCACCGACTCCGGTGACGACTCGCCCGCCTCCGCTGCCGGCGCGAGCAGCGACACCACCGCGGCCGCCCAGCAGTTGGCCTCGCCCGGCGCTTCCGGCGGCGGCACGGCGTGCTGCTGCCGGCGGTCGTCCACAACCTCGTCGACCACTCCTTCTCGCAGTACGGCTCCGCCTTCACCGACACGGTCAACGGCGCCTTTCTGGCTGTGGTAGTCCTGATGCAGGCCCTGCTCAGCCGCACCCAACAGCTGGAATGAGCACCCGCCGCCGAATCCGGCCCGGCACGGCCGCCCGGCAGAGCGCCGGACCACCCTCCGCCTTTGAGAAAGGACCGTCGTGGGCGTCAGCCTGAAGGATGTCGCGCTGCGCGCCGGCGTGTCGGTGAAGACCGTCTCGAACGTCGTCAACGACTACCCGCACGTCACCCCCCGTACCCGCGAGCGGGTCCAGCGCGCCATCGACGAGCTCGGCTACCGGCCCAACCTGACGGCGCGCCACCTGCGCAAGGGCCGCACCGGGCTGATCACCCTGGCCATTCCGGAACTGGGCAACCCCTACTTCGCGGAGGTGGCCGGCGCGGTGATCGACGCCGCCGCCCGGCACGACCTCACGGTGCTGCTCGACCACACCGCGGGGCTGCGGGAGAAGGAACTGCTGGTCTCCCAGGGCTTCCGCTCGCACGTGATCGACGGCCTGATCCTCAGCCCCATCGGGCTGGAGCACAAGGACCTCCTGGACCGCCCCGAAGGTCCGCCCATGGTGCTGCTCGGCGAGCGCGAGTACGAGGGCCCCTACGACCACATCATGATCGACAACGTGGGTGCGGCCCGGATCGCGGTGCGCCATCTGCTCGACCTCGGCCGGCGCCGGGTTGCCTTCCTCGGCGCACGCCGCGAGAGCGCCCGCCAGCCCGCCCATCTGCGCCTGCGCGGCTGGCGCGAGGCCATCACCGCGGCCGGACTGGTCCCCGACGAGTCCCTGGTGGTGGCCACCGAGGGCTACGACCGGGCCGACGGCGCCGCCGCGATGGCCTGTCTGCTCGACCGGGACCAGCGTCCCGACGCCGTGTTCGCCTACAACGACCTGATCGCGCTGGGCGCCATGCGCACCCTGGTCGAACGCGGCCTGCGGGTGCCCGAGGACATCGCGGTCGTCGGGTTCGACGACATCGAGGAGGGGCGCTACGGAGCGGTGTCGCTGAGCACGGTCGCACCCGACAAGGCCGGCCTCGCCCGGCTCGCCGTCGACTGTCTGGTGGAGCGCATCGCCGCCCGGGCGATGGACCCGCCGCCGGCACCCCGCCTGATCCAGCCCGGCTACCGGCTGATCGTGCGCGAATCCACCGCGATCCGAAGGACCTGACCGGAACCGCCTCAGCGCCGCCGTACACCTTCGACGAGCGAGGACGAGGATGCCGATACCCCACTGCACCCTGACCGGCTCACCGTACGGCACCGCGCACGACATCCCGACTCGCCGAACCGGCCGGAGTACCCGAGCGCGGTCCTGCGACCCGGCCAGGAGTACCGCAGCCGCACCGAGTTCCGCTTTCCGCACCCGACGGCGTGAGCACCGGCCGGCCGGTGCCGGCGGCGGCGTGTGACGACATGCGACGCCCCCGCCGCACGGCAGTCACCCGTCAACCGGTCGAAGGAGAAACGGAGTCGACATGACAGGCGTATCGAGGAAACGACGGCGCGGAACAGCGCGGCGGCAGGTGGGCGCGGCGGCGGCCCTGGCCGTCGCCGCCACCATGACACTGGCGGGCACCGGTCCCGTCGCGGCCGGCGAGGCGCGGCAAGGCCGGCACGTCCCGGCCGTGACCTCCGGCGACGCCCGCTTCGAGGTGCTGTCGCCGACGCTGATCCGCACCGAGTACGCGGGCGACCACACGTTCACCGACGCCCCGACGTTCAACGCGATCGGCCGCGACGGCTTCGCCCCGGCCTCCTACACGGCCCGAACGTCCGACGGCTGGCTGACCATCACCACGAGCGCGCTGACCCTGCGCTACCGGGTCGGCTCCGGACCGTTCGACGTCCGCAACCTCTCGGTGCGCCTGACCGCGGGCGACGCACCGGTGACCGCCACCCCCTGGCAGCGGCTGACCTGCGAGCCGGGCGACCTGTGCGAGGCGGAGAACCTCCGGCTCGACGGCGTGTCCGTGGCCTTTGACCACGCCGGCCACACGGGCACCGGCTTCGCCGCGGGATTCGCGGGCACCGGCAGCTCGGCGTCGGCCGACATCGATGTCAGCAGCGCCGGTACCTACCGGTTCGGCCTGCGCTACGCCAACTCCCTAGGCGGCGACGGAAAGAACCAGACCCGGACGCTGACGCTGTCGGTCGACGGCGGGGCGCAGCGGACGGTGACCCTGCCCACCACGGGCGACTGGGACACCTGGAAGCTCGCCACCACGGACGTCTCGCTCGGCGCGGGACATCACACGATCGCGCTGACCCGCACCGCCTTGGACAGCGGGAACGTCAACATCGACAGCGTCGCGCTGGTACGCCCCGGCGATCCCTACCCGCCGGTGTCCACCACGGCGATCCCCGACTGCCTGCTCGGGGTGAGCTGCGAGGCGGAGGCCGGCCGGATCGCCGGCACCGCGACCAGCGCCACCGACCACCAGGGGTACGCGGGAGGCGGCTTCGTCGCCGAGCTGAACCAGGGATCGGGCCTGACCACCCACCTGGTCGGCGTGCCCGCCGACGGCACCTACACCCTGCGGGTGCGCTACGCCAACGGCACCGGCGGCGACGGCCTGCACCAGACCCGCACCGCCACGGTGTCCACGGGCGCCGGCACCGGGACACTGACCCTTCCGGCGACGAAGGACTGGGACGACTGGCAGACCGCCTCCGTGCCCGTGACCCTGAAGGCGGGCGAGGACGACGTCACCCTCGGCTGCCCCGGCACGGCGAGCTGCCACGTCAACCTGGACACCGTCTCCGCGACCCCCACCGGCGCCGCGGCCCCGCAGCCGCACCTCGCACTCGGCGGCTACCGCCGCGGCCTGGACGGAGTGACCGGCACCGGCGCCGCCCCCACGACCACCCCCGGACTGCTCGCCAAGGACGGCTGGTACCTGCTGGACGACACCCCGTCGGCGCTCTACGACACCCCCACGCAGAAGGTGACACCGCGTCCCGCGCACGACGGCCGGCCCTACCAGGACGGCTACGTCTTCGGCTACGGGCACGACTACAAGCAGGGCCTCACCGACCTGGCCACCCTGACCGGGCCTCCCGCGCTTCTGCCCCCGTGGGCGTACGGGGTGTGGTACTCGGAGTACATCGACCGCACCGCGGCCGACTACGAGGACACCATCCTCCCGGCCTTCCGCTCCGAAGGCGTCCCGCTGGACGTCCTGGTGACCGACACGGACTTCAAGGCCGTGAACAGCTGGAGCGGTTGGGAGATGGACCCGGGCAGGTTCCCGGACCCGAAGGGCTTCTTCGACTGGTCCGCCGCACAGGGGCTGCACAACACGCTCAACGTGCACCCGAGCATCCTCGCCTCCGACCCCCAGTTCGCCCAGGCACAGGCCACGGCCAAGGGCAGGCTGACGAAGGGCGGTTGCGCCCCCGGTGCCTCGGTCGAGAACAACTGCTACACCTTCGACTTCGGCGACCCCGACCAGCTCAAGGCCTACCTGGACCTGCACCGGACCCTGGACGAGCAGGGCAACGACTTCTGGTGGCTCGACTGGTGCTGCGACTCCTCGCAGTCCTCGCTGCGGGGTGTCACGCCGGACGCCTGGATCAACCAGCAGTACGCCGCCCTCACCGCGAAGACCCTCGGCCGCGGCTTCGTCCTCTCCCGCGCCTACGGCTCCCTGCAGGCCGGCGGATACAGCGGCCGGCAGGCGCTGCCGACCGGGCCGTGGGCGGACAAGCGCAGCACCGTGCACTTCACCGGCGACACCTCCTCCACCTGGGGCACCCTGAAGCTGGAGGTCGGCTACACCCCGGGTGAGTCGGCGGCGACCGGAATGGCCGCCATCACGCACGACATCGGCGGCCACAACGACACGACGGGGCTGACCGGTTCGGAGACCTACACCGACGGCGGCCAGACCCGCACCACGCACAAACTGCCCGACGACCTGTACGCCCGCTGGGTGCAGTTCGGCGCCTTCCAGCCGGTCGACCGCCTGCACAGCAACCACAGCGACCGGCTGCCCTGGCAGTACGGCGCCGAGGCGCGCACGTCCGCGGACGCGTTCCTCAACCTCCGCGAGAACCTGGTGCCTTACACCTACTCTCTGGCCGAGGAGGCGAACCGCATCGGTGTGCCGATCGTCCGCCCCACCTACCTGGAGTACCCGGAGGAGGCCCAGGCGTACGCCACAGCGGGCAGCGAGTACTTCTACGGCCCGGACGTCCTGGTCGCGCCGGTCACGACGCCGGGGACGACCGCGACGACCTCGGTGTGGTTCCCGCCCGGCCGGTGGACCGACTACTTCACCGGCAGGACCTACCAGGGTGGCACCACCCAGGACGTCACCACCGGCCTGGACACCATGCCCGTGTTCGTCAAGGCCGGCGGCATCCTGCCGACCCGCACCCACGACGTGGCGAGCAACGACAAGGCCCCGCTGACCGACCTCACCCTGACCGTCGCCACCGGCGCGCCGGGGTCGTACCGCCTGTACGAGGACGACGGGACCGCCACGGGCAAGGGGCACAGCGCCACGACGACCATCCGGTACGGCAGCCGCGGCGCGCGCCACACGGTGTCGATCGGTCCGGCGCGGGGCTCCTTCCACGGCCAGGTGAGGAACCGCCGGTGGACGCTGTCCCTGCTGGGGGTCACCCACGCGCCCATGGAGGTCGCCGCCGGCGGCGTAGGGCTGACCGCGTCCGACTACCGCTGGAACAGCTCCACCGGGACCCTCACGATCACGCTGCCCCGGCACACCGTCCGCCGGCCGATCACCGTCACCTACCAGTAGGGAGCAGGCACACACCCTGACGGTTCACGTCCCGGAGCCCGGATGGCCGCCCCGATGAGCGCCGTGGGAGATGTCGATCTAGCCTCCGAAAGGAGCGCTTAGTGGATCTTCTTATGGTGCGCTCTACTCGGCTGAAGGAGAAGACATGAGCAGGCTTCGCAAGGCGGCCGTCGGGATCGCCCTCGTCGGTGGCATCAGCCTCATGGGCATCGGCCCCGCCTCCGCACACGCCGCCGGAGGCGGGCACGGCGGCGGTTGCAAGTCCCACGACTTCAACATGGACCTCTTCGGTGAGGTGGGCCTCGCCAACGGCCTCTTCGGAAACGTGCTGAACGGCGAGGGCAACCCGGGTGCCCAGTTCACCAGCTTCGGTTCCGAATGCGGTGGGGGCTGGTAGCAGCTTCGGCTGTGTGCATCCCTGAGCGAGTGTCAAAGGCCCCGGACCGGAATCGGTCCGGGGCCGTTCGCCGCGTGCCCCGCCGTCGGTTGCCCTCGTCCCTCGCACACCAACGGCCTGCCGGATCACCGGACGAGGCCGGGCGGCCGCGCGCCGGTCGTCCTCCGCGCCGCAGGCCCGGGATCCGCAGGAGCAGCACCTGACGAGGTGCTCCCGGGCGTGCCCCTGGCCGCGCCCGGCTCCGGCCCCACCCCCTCGAGCGGCCCCGCCCGTCCGTCCTGGACAGCCTCTCCAGGTGCCGGAGCGCTCCCGTACTCGTATGGTGTGTGAAGCGTCGAGGACCGGGTGTCCCAGTGGGAGCGCGAGCCGGTCGGGGCGGTCGCGCAGCGCGCCGCGAGGACGAACGCCGAGCCGTTGATCCTCGCCCGGCGCACACACGCAAGGGGGGTGCGTCGGGCAGGGATGCCATGACATCTCGAGCGGAGCCACGCGGCGCGGAGGTCGTCCGGGAGACGGAATTGCCTCCCCGACCCGGATCCGGGGCAAGCCCCGCACCGGCGTTCTGACGTGGGACACGAGGCAGCGCCGAGGAGTTGCGATGAACACCGGAGCACGAGCACGTGTGGCCTATCCGGCCGAAGAGACCGCGTTGCTCATCATCGATCCGTACAACGACTTCCTCTCCGAGGGAGGCAAGTTGTGGCCGCGGGCCAAGGAGGTCGCGGAGGGCATCGGGCTGCTCGACCATATGCGCGCGGTGCTGGCCGCGGCTCGCGACCACGGTTTCCACGTGTTCATCGTGCCGCACCGCCAGACGGCGCCCGGCGACTACCTGACCTGGGACCACCTCTCCCCGACACAGCAGCGCGTCGTGGAAGGGCAGACGTGCGCGGTCGGCAGTTGGGGAGCCGCATGGCATCCGGACTTCGTACCGCGGGAGAACGAGCTGGTCATGCGGCAGCACTGGGCATCCAGCGGCTTCGCGAACACGGACCTGGACATGATGCTGAAGCAGCACAAGGTCCAGAAGCTGGTGATCATCGGCATGAAGGCCAACACCTGCGTGGACACCACCGCCCGCTTCGGGCAGGAGCTGGGATACCACGTCACCCTCGTACGCGACGCCATCGGCGCCTTCACCTGGGACGAGATGAAGGCGACGTTCGACATCAACGCGCCGGCGTACGCGCATGCCGTCCTGACGGCGGACGAGTTCGTGAGAACCCTCCGTTGAGCGGGTGAGCCCGGGCCGCCGGCCGGGGGACGCGCCGGTCTCGGCGGAAATCAGGCGGCCGGTTCGGCGGCTCGGGGCCGGCGCCGCTTGAGGCGGTCGGCGACCGTGCCGAGCAGTTCGTCGGAGAAGGCGGGGTCGGCGACGGCCCTGGACATGAGCATGGCCCCGACCAGCGCGCTGAGGGTGAGCATGGCCTCGGCCCTGGCTTCCTCGGCGTCGTCGTCCATGCCGGCGATCAGGTCGAGATATGCGCGCACCTGCTTCTCGTACGCGTCCTTGAGCTGCCGGTCACCTCGGCCCGCATCGGCGCCGAGGGTGACCAGGGCGCAGCCGGTGGCGGGCGCGTCGCGGTGCCGCTGGGCGAGGTAGGCGTCGATGAGGCCGGTCGCCGGCTCCTGCTCGTTCTTGCGTGCGGCGTTCTCCATCTTCGCCGAGCCCTCGGTGAGGGCCCGGGTCGCCGCCTGCGCGATCAGGTCGTCGCGGGAGGCGAAGTGCTTGTAGAAGCCGCCGTGGGTGAGGCCCGCCTCCTGCATCAGTTCCGCGATGCCGGGACGGGTGACGCCTTCGGCCCGGACCTTGCGGGACGCGATGCGCAGCACTCGTTCGCGGGACGCGGCCTTGTCCGCCTGCGAGTGTCCCATGCCGGACCTCCTCCGAAGATGCGGCCCCGGGCCGCCGCCAACTGGATGATGCCCATCATACTCCGCACCTGGCGCACGGCCTCTCGGCTCGACATGCGTCGATCCCGGGCTCCTCGACCCGTGCGAACCGGCAGAGCCGCACGGCAGTGACGCCGCGCTGTCCGCGCAGCCGTCGGTGGCGGCGGCTGCGCGGGCACCCCGACGGGGCACGGCCGTGGGCCGGCCGGCCGGTGATCCCGCAGGGCACGGTCCCTGCCGGAGCCGGCACGGCTGCGCTGCCGGGCTCCGGCCTCAGTCGGTTGCCCGGCTCTGCGGGCCCTCCGCTCGCGCGAACCCGTGGCTCCGCTCCACCTTCGCCACATGCAGCGTGTAGCACTCGTACCACTGGGCTCGCCCGCGCTTCTGCGCCGCGCGGTGCTCGGCGTCGCACCGCCACTTCGTGAGGGCGTCGGCGTCGCGGAAGTAGCCGACGGTGATGCCCAGACCGCCGGGAGTCTGCGCGTGGTCCATTCCCAGGAACCCGGGGACGTTCTTCACGAGTTCTTCCATGCGTGCGTCGGTCTCGCTGTAGCCACTCTGGTCCTGGGTTCGCACCGTGGTGAAGACGGCCACGTAATAGGGGGGTTCGAAGGCCCCTACGGGCGCGACAGGGGCGTCGGTGTGATCGCTCATGGCGCCACGGTAAGGCGGGGCGCGGCCGGCGATCCAGCGCGTTTCCTGCCCAGGTTCACTGAGCCCGGACCGATCGTCGGACTCACCCTGCCCACAGGGCCGGTCCTCGGCGGAGAGCTGCTGCCACAGCCATGAAGAACCCCCAGCAGACCGAGACTTGGGCTGCCTGACTGGGCATCAGAAAAAATGTCGGTCGTTCAACGAACTCTTCTGCGCCGGGCGTGATCCAAGCGGCCGTGGTGCATCGCATCACGGCCGCTTCAGCGCTCCGCGTCAGCGGAACGCCGGAGCGGATCTGGGACGCGCCCGTGCCCAACGGGCCGGGCGCAGAAGGGATTCGTGAATCTGTGGATCGAATGAGAGGGAGACGGCCGGTCATACGCACGGCCCGCGTGCGTCGGACGACCGGCGCACTGGCGGTCGTGACCGCGGTCCCCGCTCTGCTGTTCGGAGCACTGGCCTCCCCCCACGCGGTGGCCGCGCCGCCGACGACCGGCGGGGTCGCCCGCTCGGCCGCCGTCGCCGACAGCGGTGAGCCCATCGTCCGGCTGCGCCAGGAGGTGCGGTCCGGGTCACTGCTGGACCGGCACGGCGTGCGGGCCGTCTGCCCGCGGTGCGCGGCTCAGGTCGTCACCGAGAAGACCGGCGGCACCACGCCGCTGCGCGCGTCGGCGCCGGCGGGCTACGGCCCGGCCGACCTGGCCACGGCGTACGACCTGCCCGCAACGTCGAAGAGCACGGCGACCATCGCGATCATCGACGCCGGCGTCGACGAGACGCTCGCCGCCGACCTGGCCCACTACCGTGCCGCCTACGGCCTGCCGGCCTGCGACACGGCGTCCGGCTGCCTCACCCTGAAGAACTACACGGGCGGCAAGCAGCCGGCGCCGCAGAAGAGCGGCCCCGGAGCCGCCCTCGAGGAGGAACTCGCCCTCGAGACCTCGCTCGACCTCGACGCGGCCTCGGCCGCGTGCCCCACCTGCCGCCTGGTGGAGATCTCCGTGCCCTGGCAGGACGGCGAGGACGACAACGATGTCTCCACCGGTGACTTCGCCAAGGCGGTGAACACCGCGGTGGCCTCCAACGCCTCGGCCGTCAGCATCAGTTACGGCTACACCGCGGACGTGACCAACACCAGCGGCGCCTACCTCAAGGCGCTCCGGCACAAGGGCGTCGCGATCACCGCCGCGACCGGAGACGAGGGCTTCAACGGCGGCATCCACCAGCTGTGGCCGTCCAACCTGCCCTCGGTGATCGCCGTGGGCGGCGTCACCCTGCCCGCCACCGGTCCGGCGACCGCCTGGTGGGCGGCCGGCAGCGGCTGCGAGACCGACTTCGCCGCCGCCACCGGGCAGCCCTCCTCGGCGACCGCCGCATGCGGCCACCACCGGGCCGCCGCCGACGTGTCCGCGGACGCCGACCCGGCGACGGGCCTGGCCGTCTACGACACCTACGCGCCGAGCAGCGGCGAGCCCAACGACTGGACGATCGTGGGCGGCACGAGTGCCTCCGCGCCGTACATCGCCGGACTGTACGCCCGCGCCGGTCACCTGGGCTCCGTGCAGGGGCCGGGCACCCTCTACAAGGCGCCGCCGTCCGACTTCACGGACATCACCGGCGGGAACAACGAGGACTTCCACCAGTGCGCCGACTACCCCGGGATCGGCAGGTCGCTGTGCAACGCCGGCAAGGGCTGGGACGGGCCGACCGGAATCGGCATGCCCCACGGCCTCGGCGCGTTCTGATCCGCCTCCCGCACCACTGGACTTCCCGCACCACTGGACAAGAGAGGACCCGTCCCATGCGTAGAAGGACTCGGGCGACGGCGGTCGCCGCGGCGCTGTCCGCCGCGCTCCTGACCGGCTCCGGAATGGCCGACGCCGCCACCACCGCCACCGCCGCCAAGGCGGCGGTCCGGCCCTGCACCACCAGCAACGTGTCGTTCTACTTCGGTGGCTACTCCTACGGGCTCAGCCGGCGCAGCTTCGACCTCACGCTGCTCGCCCACGACGGCATCACCTGCAGCCTCAGCGACACCCCGCTGATCACCGTCAGCTCACCGCCGGACGCGGCCAAGAAGGTCCCCGTGACCGTCAACGGCCGCGGCGGCACCCTCGTGCTGCGCTCCGACTCGCCGCTGCACGCGACCGTCTTCTACTCGGTCCCCGACCTGCCGGAGAACAAGGTGGAGGTCAACGGCCTCACCCTCGCCATGCCCGACGGAACCAGCCGGGCCACGAGCTTCCTCTTCCCCGGCACCACCGACGTCTACAAGTCCGGCGTGTTCGTCACCTCCTGGGAGACCGGCATCGGCATGGGCCAGGGCGAGGAGCACTGAGCCCCCTGACGGCGGACGTCTGACGCCGTCCGGGCACGGGGGACCATGATGTCGGTACGGCCCGGCACACCGGGCCGTACCGACACCCGGTAGCGTGGACAGGACCAAGCAGCTTCACGGCCGGGGAGTCCTACGTGGTCCACGACGACCGTCCGACGGCGGGCGAGCCCCGGGTCCCGGCGGCCCCGGCCCCGCGCCCCGGCGCCATCTGTGCCTCATGACCTCCGCATACGGCAGGTTCATTCAGCAGGTCCGGCTGGACCAGGACGTGGACGCCGGCCGGTACCCGTTCAGCCTCCCCGCCGTGCGGCGACTCGCCGGTTCGGGCGCGCTCACTCTCCCTCCGGGCGCCGGCCGGACCTGCTCCCTCTGGTGGCCGTGCGGTGCGCCGACTGGGCGGACCCGGTGCGCACGCGGGCCCGCGAGCGGCTCAGCGAGGCGCTGGACGCCGAGACGGCCGTACGGCTGGCCCCGCTGATCCGGCGCCTCGCCGACCGGCATCGCGGCGACTTCGCTCTCGGCCTGCTCGACGACCTGCTGCGCCGGGCACCCCGGGAGCGGCTGACCCCGCTTCTCGTGTCCCCTGACCGTGCGGTACGCCGGTTCGGTTACGGCCTGGCCGTCGAGGAGGGCTTCCTTTCGGCAGCGGAACTGGCCCGTGCCGCCGCTCGGGACGACGACGCGGTCGTACAGACGCTGTGCTCGGAGGCCGCGCTCGCCGCCGCGACGAGGTGCGACGCGGAGGAGGTGCTGGACGCACTGCTGGGCGCCCGTAGCCCCAGGGCCCGCTCGGCGGGCGTCACCGCGCTGCGGCGACTGGAGGGGCCGGAGCGCGCCGTGAGTTTCCTCGCCGACCGTTCGGCGCTGGTGCGGGCCTGCGCCCGGTACGTCCTGCGGCAGCACGGGACCGATCCGCTGTCCTGGTACCGGGCGCGCTGCGCCGACCCGGGCGACGTGACGCTGCCGCCCGGTGCCGCGATCGGTCTCGCGGAGTGCGGGGAGCGTGCGGACGCGGCCCTCTTGTGGCCGCTGCTGGACCATCCGCTGCCCGGAGTGCGGGCGCGGGCGGTGGCGGGGCTGCGGACGCTGGACACGGCGGACGTCTCCCGGCTACGGCACCTGCTGGACGATCCGGCGCCCGGCGTGGTCCGCGAGGCCACGCTCGCCCTGCTGCCGTCGGCGGACGTGCTGCCGGCCGAGTGGCTGATGCGGCGGCTGGATGCGGTACGGCCCCGGTGGGAGCGGGTGTCCGCATGGCGGCCGCTCCTGTTGCACCCGGACGCCGTACGGCTGCAGGCGGCCGTGACACTGCTCGGCGACCCCGACGAACGACTGCGGGCGCGGGCGGTGCCGGTGGTGCGGGGCGCGCTGCTGTGGGGGATACCCGGCGGGTCGCGGCCGGAGGTCGCCGAGTTGCTCGAGCGAGGCCGCGCCCTGCTGGACCGAGGCACGGCGGTCACCCGGTGCGCCTGGTGATCCGCGCCACGTCGGCACCCGCGCGCCGGCCGGGCGCCTCGGCGGACCGGCGCAGCTGATCCAGGACATGACACCTGTCACCGGCAGCGCGGACCGCTCACAGTCAACTCCTCTTGGACACACAGCGTTTACGTGTGTTCGACCCGTCGCCGGGTGGGACTTGTTATGGTGCTACTCACTAGTAGCAAGCTGAGTGGGGGGACCCGGGGACCCATGGCCGGACGGCCGCGGGCGAGTGGTCGAGACGGACGACCTGGCAAGGGGGCCGGGCCGGCGGCTTCTGCGCGTGCGCGGCACGCGGCCGTCCACTCCGGTTCCCCCACCCGCTGACCCGGACAGGTGAGACACGTCATATGGCTCGTTCCCTGGTCGAATTACTGACCGCACACGCCCAGCAACAGCCCGAACGCACCGCCTACCGGTACCTCCTGACCGGCGACTGCGACGGAGACGTCCAGGACCTCTCCTACGCCCGACTGGCCCACCGCACCCGGGCCGTCGCCGGCTGGCTCCAGGACCGCGGCCTGGCCGGCTCGCGCGCCCTGCTGCTCCATCCGCCCGGCCTGGAGTTCGTCCCCGCCTTCCTGGGCTGCCTCGCCGCCGGCGTGGTCGCCGTGCCGGGCGTGCCCCCGCAGGGACGGTCGCAGAACCACCGCGCCCTGACCCGGATGAAGCGCCTGATGGCCGACTCCGGCGCCCAGGTGATCCTGGGCGGCCGGGAGGTCGTCGGCGCCCTGCACACCGGGGCCGAGCACCTGCCCGAACTGGACGCCGTCACCTGCGTCGCCACCGAGGACATCCCCGACGACGCGGCCGGTACCTGGCGCGCCCCCGACCTCACCGCCGACTCGGTGGCCTTCCTGCAGTACACCTCCGGCTCCACCTCCGCCCCGCGCGGTGTGGTGGTCACCCACGGCAACCTGCTGGACAACGAGCGGATCATCACCGAGCGGATGGGCCACACCCCGGACGTCCTCGCGGAGTACGGCGGGGAGCTGACGCTCAGCTGGCTCCCCGTCTACCACGACATGGGCCTCATGGGCCCGATCCTGAACACGCTGTACCTGGGCGCCACCACCACGCTCCTGTCACCGCTGCACTTCCTGCAGCGCCCCGGCCGCTGGCTGACCGCGATCAGCCGCTACCGGCCGCACACCAGCGGCGGCCCCAACTTCGCCTACGAGCTGTGCCTGAAGCACGCCACCGACGAGCTGGTCGACAGCCTCGACCTGAGCTCGTGGAAGGTCGCGTTCAACGGCGCCGAGCCGGTGCGCGCGGCCACGCTGCGACGGTTCACCGAGACCTTCCGCGCGGCCGGATTCCGTCAGGAGGCCTTCTATCCGTGCTACGGCCTGGCGGAGGCCACCTTGATGGTCACCGGCGGCGCGGTGGACGCCCCGCCCACCCTGCTGGACGCAGGCGAGACCGGCCCGCACGCCGGCGAGGCGGACGCGGCCGCCGTGGGCTGCGGCCGGCCGGGGACGGGCATCACCGTGGTGATCGTCGACCCCGAGCGGCAGGAGGAGCTGCCCGAGGGCGAGGTCGGTGAGATCTGGGTCGCCGGCGCGAGCGTGGCCAAGGGCTACTGGCGCAACACCCTAGCCACCCGGGAGACCTTCCGCGCCACCCTCACCGGCCGCGAGGGCCGCTTCCTGCGCACCGGCGACCTCGGCTTCCTGCGCGACGGCGAACTGTTCGTCACCGGCCGCCTCAAGGACCTCGTCGTCGTCGACGGACGCAACCACTACCCGCAGGACCTGGAGCTGTCCGCGGAGCTGTCCCACCCGGCGCTGCGGCCCGGCTGCACCGCCGCGTTCTCCGTGGACGCCGGCCGGGAGGGCGAACACGTCGTCGTGGTCGCCGAGGTGGCGCCCGACGCGGCCGGCGAGGCCGAGAAGATCACCGACCTGGTGCGCAGCGCCGTCGGCGAGGCCCACGCCCTGTCGGTGCGGGACGTGGTGCTGGTCCAGCCCGGCACCATCCCGAAGACGTCCAGCGGGAAGATCCAGCGCCGCGCCTGCCGGGCGGCCTACCTCGACGGCGCCCTCGCCGTGATCGGCGTGCCCGTCACGGGATGACCCGTCGCCGCCGGCGCCCGCCCGCGCCGGCCCCCCGCCGCGCCTGCCGAACCCCCGCACCCCGCGGCCGTACGTCACCCGATGCCCGCCGTACGCCGCCGCCGCACGCCGCCGTGCGGAATCCGCCCGCACCACCCGCCGCTTGAGGACACCTGCCCCGATGCCTGCGAACGAGCACCAGAAGCAGTCCACCACCACGCCCCTCGCCACCGCCGAGGACGTACGGGCCTGGCTGGGGTCGGCCGTCGCCGAGGCGGCCGGGCTCGACCCGCTGGCCGTCGACCCGGACCGGCCGATCGCCGAATTCGGCCTCGGATCACGGACGTTGGTCACGCTGGCCGCCGAACTCTCCGAACGGACCGGCCGGCCCCTGGAGCCGTCGCTCGTCTTCGACCATCCCACGATCGCCGCGCTGGCCGACGCGGTCCTCCGCGAGCCGGGCGCCCCTGCGGCCACCCCGGCACCCGCCGGGGGCCCGGCGCGGCCGGCCGGCGACGACATCGCCATCGTCTCCATGGCCTGCCGCTTCCCCGGCGGCGCCGACGACCCCGAAGGGCTGTGGCGGCTGCTCGCCGCCGGCGAGGACGCCATCCGTGAGGTGCCGGCGGGCCGTTGGGACACCCAGGGCCTGTACGACCCCGACCCCGAGGCGACCGGCACGGCGTACACGCTGCGCGGCGGCTTCCTCGACGGCATCGACCGCTTCGACGCCCCCTTCTTCGGGATCTCGCCGCGCGAGGCCGACGCCATGGACCCGCAGCAGCGGCTGCTGCTGCAGACCAGCTGGGAGGCGATCGAGCGGGCCGGGATCGTCCCCGGGACGCTGCACGGCAGCTCCACGGGCGTCTACATCGGCCTGTACGACAGCGGATACCTCGCCTCCGCCTCGCTGGCCCAGCTCGACGGGCACGTCGGCACGGGCTCGGCGCCCAGCGTGGCCTCCGGGCGCATCGCCTACACCCTCGGACTGCAGGGCCCGGCGGTCACCGTCGACACCGCCTGCTCCTCCTCCCTGGTCGCCCTGCACCTGGCGGCCCGCGCGCTCGCGGCAGGCGAGTGCGACCTCGCCCTTGCGGGCGGCGCGAGCCTGCTCGTGACCCCGCGGGGACACGTGGAGTTCAGCAGGCTGCGCGGGCTGTCGCCGTCCGGGCGGTGCGGCCCCTTCTCCGCCGACGCGGACGGCGTGGTGTGGGCCGAGGGTTGCGGTGTGGTGCTGCTCAAGCGGCTCGCCGACGCCCGCCGCGACGGCGACCGGGTGCTCGCCGTGGTCAAGGGCTCGGCCATCAACCAGGACGGCCGCAGCCAGGGGCTGAGTGCCCCCAGCGGCCCCGCGCAGGAGAGGGTGCTGCGTGCCGCCCTCGACGCCGCACGGCTCGCACCCGGCGACGTGGACTACGTCGAGGCGCACGGCACCGGCACCCGGCTCGGCGACCCCATCGAGGGCCGCGCACTGGCCGCCGTGTTCGGACCGGGCCGCCCCGCCGACCGGCCGCTCGGCGTCGGCTCGCTGAAGTCCAACATCGGTCACACCCAGGCCGCCGCGGGCATCGGCGGTGTGATCAAGACGGTGCTCGCCCTCGAGCACGGGCTCATACCGCCCTCCCTGCACGCCGAGACCCTCACCGAGCACATCGACTGGGCCGGCAGCGGCCTGACCGTGCACGGCAGCGCCCGGCCCTGGCCGCGCGGCGGCGACCGCGTGCGGCGGGCGGGGGTGAGTGCGTTCGGCATCAGCGGGACCAACGCCCACGTCGTACTTGAGGAGGCACCGTACGACCTCGCCGCGCAGCCCGCGGCACAGATCGAGCCGCACGGCCCGACGCTCTTCCCGCTGTCCGCCCGCACGCTGCCCGCGCTCCGGGGACAGGCCGCCCGACTGCACGAACGGCTCGCCGCACAGCCGGAGTTGGGACTGCCCGACGTGGCCGCGACGCTGGCCCACCACCGCACCCACTTCGAGTACCGTGCCGTCGTCCGGGCGGCCGGCCGGGACGCGCTGCTGGCCGCGCTGCGTGCTCTCGCGGAGGACCGGCCCGACACCGGCCTGGTCGCCGGTCCCCGGCGGACGCTGCCGGCCGGCAAGGTGGCCTTCGTCTTCCCCGGACAGGGCGCCCAGTGGGCCGGCATGGCTCGCGACCTGCTCGAGCGCGACCCGGTGTTCGCCGACGAACTCGACCGCTGCGACGCGGCGTTGCGGCCGTTCACCGGCTGGTCCGCGGCGGCGGTCCTGCGCGGCGAGGCCGGAGCCCCGCCGCTGGATCGCGTGGACGTCGTCCAGCCGGTGCTCTTCGCCGTGATGGTGTCCCTGGCCGCCGCCTGGCGGGCCCGCGATGTCCGGCCGGACGCCGTGGTCGGGCACAGCCAGGGCGAGGTGGCCGCGGCCTGCGTGGCCGGCGCGCTCAGCCTCAACGACGCGGCGGCGGTCGTCGCCCTGCGCAGTCGTGCCCTGACCGAGCTGTCCGGCACCGGCGCCATGGCCGTCGTCGCCCTGCCGCACACCGAACTCGCCGCCCGCCTCGACGCCCTGGGCGGCCGGGTCTCGGTCGCCGCCGTCAACAGCGGCCGGGCGACCGTGATCGCCGGCGACGTGGAGCCGCTGGAGGGCCTGCTCGCCGACCTCGAGCGGGAGCAGGTCTTCGTCCGCCGCCTCGACGTCGACTACGCCTCCCACAGCGCGCAGGTCGAGCCGGTCCGCGCGAGGATCCTCGACGAGCTCGACGGCGTGACCACGTACCCCGCGCCGGTCGTCTGGTACTCCACCGTCACCGGCGAGCCGGTCGCCGAGGAGCTTCCGGCCGACTACTGGTACACCAACCTGCGCGAACCCGTGCGCTTCGCGCCCACCGTGGAGCGCATGGCGGCCGACGGCTACCGCCACTTCGTCGAGCTCAGCCCGCACCCCTCCCTGCTCACCGCCCTGCACACGATCGGCGAGGACCGCGGCCACGAGCTGGTCGCCGTCGGCTCGCTGCGCCGCGACGAGGACGGACCCGCCTGCCTGGACCGCGCCGCCGCCGAACTGCACGTCCACGGACGGCGGGTGGACTGGCGGCGCCTGGTCCCCGGCGCCGGCCGGGCGGACCTGCCGACCTACGCCTGGGACACCCGGCGCCACTGGATCGAACCCGACTCCGCCGCGGACGGCCCGGGCCCGTTCGACCGCGCCGCGCACTCGTTGCTCGGCGTCCAGTTGCAGTCGGCCGACGAGACCCGCTGGACCTTCCGCAACGAGTGGTCCCCGGCCACCGCCGACTGGCTGGCCGACCACACCGTGTTCGGCCGGACCGTGGTGTCCGGCACCACCCTGCTGGAGCTGTGCCGCGCCGCCCTCGCGGTGGCCCGCCCGGACGACCCGGCCGACGTGAGCGACCTGCTGCTGCTCGCGCCCCTCGTGCTGCCCGCCTCCGGCACGGTCGAGGTGTCCGTCGAGGTGGTCACCACCGGTCCGGAACCGGAGATCACCGTGCACAGCCGCCCGCGCGGCCAGGAGGCCACCGGCTGGACCCTGCACGCCACCGCCTCCGCGAGCGGGGCGGCCACACCGGCGGGGCAGCCGCCGGTGTGGCCGCAGGCGGCGGAGCCCGCCTGGAGCACGGAGACCTACGAGCGGCTGACCCGGCTCGGCCTCGGTTACGGTCCCGCCTTCCAGGGCGTACGGGAGGCGGTGGTGACCGGCAAGGGCGAGTTGCTGGCCCGGCTGTCGCTGCCGTCCGCGACCCGGGACCCGGCCGACCCCTACCCCGTCCACCCGGCGCTGCTGGACGCCGCGCTGCACGTGGCCGCGGCCCTCGAAGAGGGCGCCGCCTCCGGCGCCCGGGTGCTCCTCCCGGTCGCCGTGGGCCGCGCCGCGCTCTCGCACGCCGGTGCCGACGACCTCACCGTGTCCGTGCGTCGCACCGGCGGCACCGGCACGGATCTCACCCTGGACGTGACGCTGTGGGACGGCGACGGCTTCCCCGTGGGCCGGCTGGAGGGGGTACGGCTGCGGGCCGCGAGCCCGGCGGACCTCGCCGGCGCAGCGGGCAACGGGCGGCACCTGTACGAGGTGGCCTGGACGACGGCGCCCGAGCCGGCGACGGAGCCACCGACCGGTGACTGGAACGTCGTCGGCGACCCGTCGGACCCGGACGTCGGCGCCGCCCTGCGCGGCCTCGAAGCCGCGGGCATCCGCTGCCACGACGCCGGCGGTGACGTCCTCGTACGGTTCTGGCCACGACCGCCCGAGGACGCGGAACCAGCCGCCGCCGCACGGGAGATGGCTGAGGCCGCGCTGGCCGACCTGCAGAAGCTCCTCGCCCAGGACCCGGCGCCCGCCCGGACCGTCTGGGTGACCCGCGGCGCGGTCGCGGCCGGCGAGCAGGACACCGTGCCGGGCCTCGCCCACTCGGTGCTGTGGGGGCTGGCCCGCGGCGCCCGCGCCGAGCATCCGGACCTCGGGCTGACCCTGCTCGACCTCGACGGCACCGATCCCGCGACCGCCCTGCGCGCCGCCGCGCACGGGGACGAGCCCGAACTCGCCGCGCGCGCGGGCACCTTGCTCGTGCCCCGGCTCGTGCGCGCCCGCGCGGCGGACGAGGACCGCGCGCGGATACCCACCGACGGCACCGTGCTGATCACCGGAGGCCTCGGCGCCGTCGGCCGCCACATCGCCCGGCTCCTGGCCGAACGAGGGGTGCCCCGCCTGCTGCTGACCTCCCGGCGCGGAGCCGACGACCCGCGCGGCGCCGAGGTCACCGCCGAACTGGCAGCGCTCGGCGCCGAGGTGGAGGTGGCGGCGTGCGACGTCGCCGACGCGGCCGCCCTGGCCGACGTCGTCGGTGCCGTCGCCGGTGAACTCCGCGGCGTCGTGCACTGCGCCGGCGTCCTGGACGACGGAGTGGTCGCCGAGCTGACCCCCGAACGCCTCGCGCGGGTGCTGCGCCCCAAGGCCGACGGCGCCGCACATCTGCACCGGCTCACCGCCGGCGCCCGGCTCGACCTGTTCCTGCTGGTCTCCTCCGCCGCCGGTGTCGTCGGCAACGCGGGCCAGGCCAACTACGCCGCCGCCAACGCCTTCCTCGACCAGCTCGCCCACCACCGGCGCGCCCTGGGCCTGCCCGCCGTGTCGGTCTCCTTCGGCGCCTGGGCGGGCGAGGGCCTGGCCGCCGAACACGCCGACCTGGAGCGGATGGCGCGCCTCGGCCACCGCGCCCTCACCCCGGAACAGGGCCGCGACCTCGTCGACCTCGCGCTGCGCCGGGACACCCCGCACCTGGTCGCCTGGGCGCTGGACCTGCCCCGCCTGCGCGCGACCACGGCCGGCGCGGGCGGCGGTGCGGCCGCGCTGTGGCGCTCGCTGCTGCCCGCCCCCCGCACCGGCCGGGACGGCGCCAACGCGCTGGCGGACCGCCTGGCCCGGCTGCCGGAGGCCGAACGCGCCGACCGCGTCCTCGGCCTGGTCCGCGAGGAGGCCTCCCGCGCCCTCGGCCTGCGCTCCGCGGAGTCCGTCCGCCCGGACCAGCCGCTGCGCGAGCTGGGCATGGACTCGGTGACGGCGGTGGAGCTGCGCAACCGCATCGGCGCCCGCCTCGGCTCCCGGCTTCCCGCCACCCTGCTGTTCGACCACCCCACCCCGGCCCGCCTCGCCGCGCACCTGCTGGCCACCGCTCTCGCGCCCGCCGGCCCCACCACCCGTCCGTCCGCACCCGCCACGCCGCACACCCCCGCGGCGGCGTCCGACGAGCCGGTCGCCCTGGTGGCCATGGCCTGCCGCCTGCCGGGCGGCGTGGGCGACCCCGAGGAGCTGTGGCAGCTGGTCGCCGAGGGCCGCGACGCGGTCGGCCCGTTCCCGGCCGGGCGCTGGGACGTGGAGTCGCTGTACGACCCCGACCCGGAGGCACCGGGCAAGTCCTACGCCCGCGAGGGCGGCTTCCTGGACGACATCGAGTCCTTCGACGCGGGTTTCTTCGGCATCACCCCGAAGGAGGCCGCCGCCATGGACCCCCAGCAGCGGCTGCTGCTGGAGACCGCGTGGGAGGCGCTGGAGCGCGCCGGCATCGTCCCCGCGGGACTGGCGGGCAGCACCACCGGCGTGTACGTCGGCATGTTCGCCAGCGACTACCTGTCGGGCTCCCGCCTCGACCAGCTCGACGGATACGTCGGCACCGGGTCCGCGCTCAGCGTGGCCTCGGGCCGCCTGGCGTACGCGCTCGGGCTGCACGGCCCGGCGCTGACGGTGGACACGGCCTGCTCGTCCTCGCTCGTCGCGGTGCACCTGGCGGTGCAGGCGCTGCGGTCGGGCGAGTGCGACCTGGCGCTGGCCGGCGGTGTGACGCTCATGGTGACCCCGCAGACCTTCGTGGAGTTCAGCCGGCTGCGAGGCCTGTCCCCGACCGGCCGCTGCCGCTCCTTCTCCGACGACGCCGACGGCGCCGTCTGGGCCGAGGGCGCCGGCATGCTCGTACTCAAGCGCCTGAGCGACGCGCGACGGGACGGCGACGAGGTGCTGGCGGTGCTGCGCGGCACGGCCGTCAACCAGGACGGCCGCAGCCAGGGGCTGTCCGCGCCCAACGGCCCGGCGCAGGAACAGGTGATCCGGCGGGCCCTGGCGCTGTCCGGCCTCGAACCCGCCGACATCGACTACGTGGAGGCGCACGGCACCGGCACGACGCTGGGCGACCCGATCGAGGCGAACGCCCTGGCGCGGGTCTTCGGCGACTCCCGCCCCCGGCACCGGCCGCTGTACCTGGGCTCGCTGAAGTCCAACCTCGGGCACACCCAGGCCGCTTCGGGCGTCGCCGGGCTGATCAAAGTGGTGCAGTCGCTGCGGCATGGGATGCTGCCGGCGACCCTGCACGCCGGCACACCCAGCCGGCACGTCGAGTGGGGGGCCGGCGGCCTCCATCTGCTGCAGGAGGCCGTGCCCTGGCCGGCGGCGGGGGAGCGGGTCCGGCGGGCCGGGGTCAGCGCCTTCGGGATCAGCGGCACCAATGCCCATGTGATCGTCGAGGAGGCCCCGCCGTCCCCGCCGGAGCCCGCGCCCGCAAGTGAACCCCCGTCCGGAAAGCGGCTGTTCGTGCTGTCCGGGCGCAGCGAGGCCGCACTGCGCGGTCAGGCCGCACGGCTGGCCCGGCACCTGACCGAGGACACGCCGCTGCCGGACGTCGCCCACACCCTGGCCCGGCACCGCAGCCACTTCCCCTGGCGGGCGGCGGTCACGGCGGGCGACCGGGACGAACTGCGGGCCGCGCTCGACGCGGTGGGCAGCGGCCGGGCGCGGCCCGCCGCGCCGCGCGAGGACGCCGCGGGCAAGGTGGCCTTCGTCCTCGCCGGGCACGGCGGCCAATGGCCAGGCATGGGCCTGGAGTTGCTGTCCGGGTCGCAGGCGTTCCGCGAGGAGCTGACCCGGATCGACCAGGCGGTGCAGCACCACGTCGGGTGGTCGGTGCTCAACGCGCTGCGGGCGCCGGAGGAGTTCTCCCCGCTGCACCGGACCGAGTGCCTGCAACCGGTGCTGTTCGCCGTCAACGCCGCGCTGGCCGCCGCGTGGCGGGCCCTCGGCGTGGCCCCGGACGCCGTGGTCGGGCACAGCCTGGGCGAGATCGCAGCCGCGTACAGCGCGGGCGCGCTCGGCCTGGACGACGCCGTGGCCGTGGTGACCGGCCGGGCCAGGGCCGTCGTCCCGCTGGTCGGGCAGGGCGGGATGGTCGCGGTGGAGCTGCCGCGGGCGCAGACCGAGGAACTGCTCGCCCCCTACGCGGACCGGCTGTTCGTCGCCGCGGTCAACAGCGCCTCCTCCACGGCCGTCTCCGGCGGCGCCGACGCCCTGGCCGAGCTGCGCCGTCACCTCGAGGAGCGGGGGATCGCCGTACGACACCTGTCGACGCCGTTCGCCTCGCACACCCCGCTGATGGAACCCCTGCGCAAGGAACTGCTCGAACGCCTCTCCGGCATCCGGGGCGCACAGGCGCCGACCCCGCTGTACTCGACCGTGCTGGCCGAACCCGTCTCCGGCGACCGGCTGGACGCCGAGTACTGGTACGCCAACCTCAGCCGGCCCGTCCGCTTCGCGGACACCGTCCGGCGGATGCTGGACGACGGCTACCGCTACTTCGTCGAACTCAGCCCGCACCCCTCGCTGCTGTCCTCCATCGAGGCGGTGGCCGCCGAGGCCGGGACCGACGTGGCCGGCGTCGGCTCGCTGCGCCGTCAGCAGGACGGCATCGAGGTCCTGCTGCGCAGAGTCGGCGAGTTGTACGTCGCGGGGCACACCCCCGACTGGCCTGCGCTGTTCCCGCGGGGCCGCCGCGTCGATCTGCCGACGTACGCCTTCGCCCGCGAACGCCACTGGCTGACGCCCGCCCCGGCCACCGCCACGGGCACCTCGCCTCTCCTCGGCACGCACGTCCAGTCCAGCGACGAGCCCGGCCGGCACCTCTTCCAGAGCGACGTCGACCTGCGCGACAGCCGCTTCGCCTATCTGAGCGACCACCGGGTGAACGGCGAGGTCTGGCTGCCCGGCGCCGCCTTCCTCGACATGGCGCTGGAGGCCGCCTCCGCGGTGCAGGGCGGACGCCAAGTCCGTCTGGAAGATGTGGAGTTCGTGCAGCCGCTGCGACTGGATCCGGAGCGGCCCGTGCGGGTGCAGCTGGTGCTGCGGCCCGCCCGGGACGGCTTCCGGTCCTTCACGGTTGCCTCCGCGGCCGCCGGTGAGCCGCGCCCGCGGTGGGAGCGGCACGTCAGCGGGCGCATCGCGGTGTCCGGCGAGCAGCCCCCGGCCGAGGTGCGGCCCCCCGCCGACGAGCAGTCCCCGGCCGGCGGGCAGCCACTGGCCGACGCACAGCCCCCGGCCGACGCGCAGCCCCCGGCCGAGGTGCGGCTCCCGGCCGAGGTGCGGCTCCCGGCTGACGTGCGGCCACTGGCCGACGCCCAGCCCCCGGCCGACGCGCAGCCCCCCGCCGACGTGCGGCCCGACACCGTACGTCTCGATGCCCTGCGTGAGCAGTGCACACAGGACGTGGACCTGCCGGCGGTGTACGCCGGGCTGAGCGTCGTCGGCATCGGCTACGGCCCCGCCTTCCGGGGCCTGGAGCAGGGCCGCCGCGGGCACTCGGCGGCCGTGGCCCGACTGGCCGCCAGACCCGCCGCGGGTCACCTGCTGCACCCCGCGGTCCTCGACGCCGCGTTCCACACCGCGGCCCTGCCCGGGGCCGCACCCGAGAAAAGGGCCTTCGTGCCCGCAGGGGCCGGACGGCTGCGGTTCACCGGCCTCGGCACCACGCCGGCCTGGACCAGTTGCGAACTGCGCTCCGTGTCCGACGACACCGCCACCCTGGACATCAGGATCTGGGACGACGACGAGCAACTCCTGCTGGAGATCGAGGAGTTCCGGCTGGCCGTGCTCTCGCCGCCGGACGACTCCCTCTTCGAGACCCGCTGGCATTCGCGCCCGGTGGCGCAGGAACCGCCGGTCAAGGGCAGCTGGCTGATCCTGGCCGACGACACCGGGGTGGCGACCGCACTCGGCGAACGACTCGGCTCCTCGGTGCCGCACGTCATCGCCCGCCCGGGCAGCGCCTTCGCCATGGAGGGACCCGGCCGCTACGTCCTCGACCCGGCCGACCCCGACCACCTCGCCCGGCTGCTGGACGAGGCGTTCGCGGGCGAGCAGCCCGCACAGGTGGTCCAGCTGACCGCGCTCGACGCCCCGGCGGTCGTCGACGCCGGCTCGGCCGAGCGGGCGGCGCGGCTGTGCTGCCTGAGCACCCTGCATCTGGTGCGCTCCCTCACCGGCCGCCCGCAGGGCCGGGCCCCGCGCCTGTTCGTGGTCGTACGCGGCAGCCAGGCCGCCGGTGACAGCACCGCGGTGACCAACCCACAGCAGGCGCTCGCCTGGGGCTTCGGGCTGGCGGTGGCGCAGGAGCAGCCGGAGCTGTCGACCACGCTGATCGACCTGCCGCCCACCGACGGCGTCGACGCCCTGTGGACCCAGCTCAGGCACGCCGACGACGAACGGCTCGTCGCCCTGCGCGGCACCGGCCGCCTGGTGCCGCGCCTCGCCCGCACCCGCCCGCACGACGACGGAACCGGCGGGAGCGCCGCGGACGGCGTGCACCTGATCACCGGCGGTCTGGGCGGCCTGGGCCGCGTCGTCGCCGAGCGGCTGGTCCGCCGCGGGGCCCGCCGACTGGCCCTCATGAGCCGGGGAACGCCCGACGCCGAGGCCAGGAACTGGATCACGGGCCTCCAGCAGCGGGGCGTCACCGTCCACGTGGCCCGCGCCGACGTCGCCGACCGGGCGGGCCTCACGGCCGCCCTGGACGCCGTACGCGACGCCTGCGGCCCGATCGCCACGGTCGTGCACGCGGCCGGAGTCCTCGACGACGCCACGGTGGCGAACCTGACGGACGAGCGCGTCCTGCGCGTCCTCGCCCCGAAGGTCCTGGGCACCGCCCTGCTGACCGAACTGGTCCCGGAGGCCGGGAACCTGGTCCTGTTCGCCTCCGCGGCCGGACTCCTCGGTTCGGCCGGGCAGAGCCCGTACTCGGCCGCGAATGCCTTCCTAGACGCCTGGGCGCACCACCTCTCCCGCTCCGGCCGCCGGGCACTGAGCCTGGACTGGGGCGCCTGGGCCGGAGTCGGCATGGTCGCCGGCTCCGGCACCCGGTCCGCCGAGACCAGCCGCTCGGGCCTGCTGGCCTTCTCTCCGCAGGAGGGCGGCGAGCTGTTCGAGCGGGTACTGGCCGACGACCGCCGCCAACTCGCGCCGATGGCCCTGGACCGGGAGATGCTGACGCTCGTCCCCGACGCCGTGCGCACCCGTCCGATCCTGGGCGACCTGGTCACCGTGCCCACGAGCACGGCCGCCTCGGACGACCTGGTGAAGAAGGTGTTCGCGGCGACGACCGGCGAGGACCGCGCCACCTGGCTGGAGGCGTACGTCCGGGCCCGGGTCGGCGAGGTCTCCGGGGGAGTGGTCGACGTGTCGGCGACCACGGCCCTGAAGGAACTGGGCCTGGACTCCCTGATGCTGGTGCGGCTGCGCAACGCCTTCGTCCGTGAACTGGGCGTGGAGCTCCCGGCCGCGGACGTGTTCGCGGCATCCGACATCCGCGGCCTCGCCCGGGCCCTGGCCGAGGGCCTTCCGGAGCGGCAGGTCGTGGAACGGGAGGACTCCGGCGCCCTCGCGGGGGAGGTCCCGGAGAGCGAACTGCGGCCCGCGACCCGCGACGTCGTACGACTGCTGCGCAGCGCCCGGCCGGACATGCCGGACGCGGCACACGGCATCGGCCTCGCCGTACGGCTGACCGCGCCGACCACCCCCGAGACGCTCGCCGGCATCCTCACCCGGCTCGTCGCCCGGCACGCGGCCCTGCGCACCGCGATCGTCACCGGCGAGGAAGGCGTACGGCACCTGCGCGTGGACCGGGAGCCGGCGGAGCCGGTGCTCCGCTGGACGGCCGTCGAGGGCCCCCTCGACGCCGCCGAGCGGCTGCGCACCCTGCTGGAGCCGCCGTTCGACCTGACGACGACACCGCTGTGGCGGTTCGAGCTGGTGGACGGCGGCACCCACGGGCAGATCCTGGTGTTCGGCGCCCACCACGCGGTCAGCGACCTGCAGTCGCTGCTGCTCGTGGCCGGCGAGATCGACGCGGAGCTGTCCGGCACCCCGCTCGACACCACCGCCACCAATCGCGACATCGCGCTGCTCATCGCGGCGCAGCAGGGCGGCGAGGGCGCGGGCGCCGAGTGGCGCGAGCACTTCCACGGAAGCGAACGGCTCGACCTGGAGCTGGCCCGGCCGCGCCCGGCGACCCGGTCGTACCGGGCCGGCAGCGTGACCGTGACGATTCCCGACGGGCTGATGGAGCGGGTCGCGGCGGCCGCGAGCAGACTGGCCGTCACTCCCGCCGCCTTCTGCCTGGGCACCCTGACCGTGCTGCTGGCCAGGAAGCGCGAACGGGAGCGGTTCGTGCTCGCCGTGCCCGTGGACACCCGCATCCACGCCGATGCGTACGACGCGGTGGGCTTCTTCGGCGTGCCGGTGCCCTTCCCGGCCGAGGCCCGCGCCGGGGAGCAGGTGGCCGACGTGCTGCACCGCACCGACGCGCGCCTGCAGCGGGTCCTGGCCAAGGGCGCCATGTTCTCCGACGTCCTGGCCACCCTGGCCCGTCAGGGCCTGCACCGGGAGAACGCGCCGCTCGTCGAGGTCTACTTCAACTACGTACGCTCCTCGCGCCGCCTCACCGGGCTGGAGGTGCTGCCGGCCGGCACCGGCTACTCCGACCTCGACCTCATGATCACCATGACCCCGGACGCGGCACGCATCCGGCTCGACCACAACCTGGACATCCTGGATGCCGCGACCACGGCCGAACTGGGGGAGGAGTTCCTCGGGTTGCTCGGGGAGACGGCCGAGGACCCGGCGGTGCCGGCCCGCGCCGGTGGCGTCCCCGCGTTGCGCAGCTCCCTGGCCCTCGCCGCCACCTTCGCCCTCGGCAACCTCCCGCCGATGTGCGAGGCGGCCATCGAGGACGGGGCCGGGAACGGCGGACCGGCGGTCGCCGAAGCGCCGTACCACCACGTGCTCGCGAGCCTCCAGGATCCCACGGGCGTCTTCGCCGACCCCGCCACCGCGGCGGGCGCGGTGCTGCTGCGCGCGGTGGACCTGGAGCGCTTCGGCCCGGTCGACGACGCGCTGCTCGCCGAGCTGCGCGCCGCCTACCCGGCCGCGCTGAAGGCCCTGTCCGAACGCACCCGTACACCGCTGATCGTCGGCTTCCTGCCCGCCGCCCGTCAGGACGATCGTCTGCGGCGATGGGAGCGCGAGGTCGCCGCCGACCTGGCCCGTCTCCCCGGCATCGCGGTGCTCGGCCCCGACGACTGGACCCGTCACCACCCCGTCGCGGAACCCTTCGACGAGCGGACCGAGCGGCTGGCCCACCTGCCCTTCACCCCGCGCTTCCAGGCGGCGGTGGCACTGCGCCTCGCCGAGGTCGTGCGCGCGGTGCTGCGCCCCGCACCGAAGGTGATCGCGGTGGACGGCGACGAGACCCTGTGGGGCGGGGTCGCCGGCGAGATCGGTCCCGAGGCCGTCGACCTGGACGGCCCGCGCGCCCTGCTCGCCCGCCGGCTGCTGCAGTGGCGCGAGGCGGGCGCGCTGCTGGCCCTCGTCAGCAACAACGACGAGGCCACGGTCGGTGCCGTCCTGGACCGCCCGGACAGTCTGCTGAAGCCGGAGCACTTCAGCGTCCTGTCGGCCGCATGGGAGCCGAAGCCGGGCCGCCTGGCCGAGGCCGCGCGCACGCTCAACCTCGGCCTGGACAGCTTCCTGTTCCTGGACGACAACCCTGCCGAGATCGCCAAGATGCGTGCCGCGCTGCCGCACGTGCTGTCGGTGACCTGCCCGCCCGCGGACGAACTGGGGGAGTTCCTGGGCCGGTTGTGGCCGCTCGTCCCCCCGCCGGCGACCGCCGAGGACGCGCTGCGGGCCCGGTTCTACGCGCAGGAGCAGGAGCGGGAGGCCGTCCGTGCCACCGCCGGCTTCGCGGAGTTCCTCGCGCACCTGCGGCTGGAGGTCGACATCCGGGAGCTGACCGAGGCGGACGTGCAGCGAGCCGAGCAACTCGTCCGCCGCACCAACCAGTTCACGCTCCACCCCCGGTCGGCCGACGGCGGCGACGTCGCCCGGTGGCGGCAGCGCGGCGAGGTGTGGACGGCGGCGGCCCGGGACCGGTTCGGCGACTACGGCCAGATCGCCGTGCTCGCCCTGAGTGCGGACGGCGACCAACTGGACGTCCTGGGCTGGCTGATGAGCTGCCGGGCGCTCGGTCGAGGAGTCGAGGAACGCCTGCTGCAGTGGCTGGCCGGCCGCGCCGAGGAACTGGGCTGCACGAAGGTCCGGCTGACGGCGGAGCGCACCCCGCGCAACGCGCCGGCGCGACGCCTGCTGGCCGCACTCGGCGGCGGCGACCAGGACGACGAGCGCCTGGAGGCCGTGGTCACACCGGACCACCTGAGGGCGTTCCGCTCCTGGGAGCAGCAGTGAGGACGTCCCGCGGCGGCGGGCGAGGACCTCTTCGCAAGCAAGGGCCTCCGTCGGAACCCAGGGCCTTGCCGGAATCAAGGACCTCGTCGGCACCGAGGACCTGGAACCAAGGAGCTTGCCGGAACCGAGGACCTTGCCGAGAGCCGAGGACCTCGTCAGGGGCAAGCGACAGGACGTGCACATCGTGGAAGGGCTTACATGCGTGACGTGACGGAGGACTCCGGGCAGCGGGCGACCGCCGAGGCGATCGAGCGCGGTGGCGGCGGGCTGGGCGTGGACGACCTGCTGGCCAGGGTGATGCGGGCCGCCGGCGGCGCGGACCTCGGTGCCGCCCCCGCCCCACCCGCCCGCGACGTGGACGGCGTGGCCGCGGCCATCGCCGCCGCGGCGGGCCGCTACCTGCCCGCGGGCCACCTCGCGCCCGACGCCGACTTCTTCGACGCGGGGGGCACGTCCGTGCACGCCGTGGAGCTGGTCGCGGAGCTGGAGGGCGAGCTGGGCATCGAGTTCGATCTGGACGAGGTGTTCGCCGATGCCCGTCCGATCAGCCTCGCACGGCGCTGGCTGGAGGCGACCGGGGCCGCAGCGCCGAGCGAGGCCGCCGCGCCGGCCCGGCACGCAGGCACCCGCGCTGTCGTGGGCACCGCCCCCGGCACGCTGCCGGATCCCGGCGCGGAGTCCGGTGCGCTCCCGACCGCCGGCCCGCCCGCGCCTCCCGCCGGGGACGCCGTTCCGTCCCCGGCCTCCGCCACCCTTCCGCCCTCCACGGCCGC
>NZ_JBLEBI010000129.1:0-19837 GCF_047340315.1 Streptomyces sp. AF1A | reverse complement strand
CGACCGGCCCGCCGGGTCCTTCGGCCGGCCCGAGGCGCCGCGCGGACGCAAGGGACTCCGGGTGCCGCCGCGCACCGCCGCCGCGGCCGCCTGCCTGGTGCTCGGCCTCGGACTCATCGGCGGTGCCGTGACCGGGAGCTGGCTCACCGGGGACGGCGGGGACGACGCCCCCGCGCACGGGTTCAGCGCCGCGGCCACGCTCTGGCACAGCGTGCCCGTCGACCAACTCTTCCCGCCCACCGTCGAGGGCATGGGCGCCGGGCCCGGCGGGGCCGACCGCACCTGGACCCGGATCACCGTCGCCCCGGACAGCGGCTGCGCCCACGCCTTCGACCCGCTGCTGCACAAGGTCCTGGCCCCCGTCGGCTGCCGGCGGCTCCTGCGCGCCACCTACACCGACGCCACCCAGAGCTACGTCACCACCGTCGGCCTGCTGTTCACCAAGGCCGACCCCGCCGCCATGTCCGCGCTGGCCGCCCGGTTCCGCAGCGAGCACCTGGACCGGCGCACCGACCTGATGCCGCGGCCGTACGCCGCCAAGGGCACCGCCGCGGCCGGGTTCGGCGACGCCCAGCGCGCGTCCTGGACCATCTCCGTGCTCACCGACGCCCCCGTCGTCGTGTACGCCGTCTCCGGCTGGGCCGACGGCCGCAAGGCCGCAGCGCCGCAGCCCGCCGCCGACGCCGTCCGTCCCGGCGCCACCACCGCACCGGCCCAGGCCGGCCTCGGCAACGAGGCGCAGGGCCTGGCGAACCGCATCGAGCGGCGTCTGCTGCGCACCGCCGGCACGGCCACGGAGAAACCCTCATGAGGCGGTCGGGCCACGCAGAGACCTTCATGAGGCGATCGAGGCACGGAGAGACCCCTGTGAGGCGATCCATACGCGGCCGGCGCCGTGCGCGGGTGTCCGGGGCGGCGCTGAGCCTGCTGTTCGCCTGCTCCCTCGCCCTGGTGCCGTCGGCCGCCCACGCCGACGGCATCCGCGCCCAGGAGTGGGGCCTGTCCGCCCTCCACCTGAACGAGGCCTGGCGTACGACGAAGGGCCGGGGCGTCACCGTCGCCGTCCTGGACACCGGGGTCGAGGCCGACCACCCCGACCTCGTCGGCAACGTCCTGCCCGCCAAGGACATGATCGGCTTCGGCGCCGAGCCGGGCGACCGCGCCTGGGCCCGGCACGGCACCGCCATGGCCGGCATCATCGCCGGACACGGCCACGGCCCCGGTCACGCCGACGGCGTCGTCGGCGTCGCCCCCGAGGCCAGGATCCTGCCGGTCCGCGTGATCCTGGAGGACGGTGACCCCGCCCGCACCAAGGCCCGCACCAGCCGCGGCAACGCCCTCGCCGACGGCATCCGCTGGGCCGCCGACCACGGCGCCGACGTCATCAACCTCTCCCTCGGCGACGACTCCAACTCCGCGCACCCCGAGCCCAGCGAGGACGAGGCCGTGCAGTACGCCCTGAAGAAGGGCGTGGTCGTCGTCGCCTCCGCCGGCAACGGCGGCGACAAGGGGGACCACGTCTCCTACCCGGCCGCCTACCCCGGCGTCATCGCCGCCACCGCCGTCGACCGCTACGGCACCCGCGCCTCGTTCTCCACCCGCCGCTGGTACGCCGCCGTCAGCGCGCCCGGCGTCGACGTCGTCATCGCCGACCCGGACCACAAGTACTACGAGGGCTGGGGCACGAGCGCGGCCTCCGCCTTCGTCTCCGGCGCCGCGGCGCTGATCAGGTCCGCCCACCCCGACCTCACCCCGGCCCAGATCAAGAAGCTCCTGGAGGACACCGCCCAGAACCCTCCGGCCGGCGGCCGCGACGACTCCCGCGGCTTCGGCATGATCGACCCGGCGGCGGCCCTGAAGGCGGCCGACCACCTCGGGCCGCACGACCTCAGCGCGGCGTCGTACGGCAAGAAGTACTTCGGCCCGGGCCCGGACGCCGCCAGGTCCGCCGGCACCACCTCCGACTGGGCGGCCCCGCTGGCCGGCAGCGTGGGCGGAGTGCTCCTGGTGGCCGGGGCCGTGCTGTGGCGGGGCCGCAGGGCGACTCCCTGAAACTCCCTGAGCGGCTACGGCGCTTCGGTGAACGAGGACACCGCCGCCCTGGCCGCGGCCTCCACCAACGAGATCCCCCGCGCCCGGCTCACGGTGCCCTTCGACAGCACCGCCACCAGGTAGCCGGACCCGTCCACCGTCACCCGGCCGATGCTGTTCACATCCCACAGCCCGGTCGTGCCGCGCGGCAGCCACCCGTTCTTCAGGGCCCAGGAACCGCCGTCCGCGACCGCCGACACCCCCCACCGCTGATCCGTCTCGACACACTCCATCAAGGTCCGTACATACGTCCGCGACGCCGCGCCCAGCAGCGACTCCGTCCCGAACACCTGCCGCAGCAGCGCCAGTTGGTCGGCGGCCGTCGTCTGCGTCAGCCCCCACAGCCCGCCGTCGCCACCGGAGGTGTGCGTCAGCCCGAAGCGCCTGTTCGCCGCGTCCAGCCCGGCCGCCCGCCCGATCGTGTGCCACAGCGCCGTCGCGGACGCGTTGTCGCTGTTCTCGATCATCTTCGTGGCGTACGCCCGCTCCGCCGCCGTCAGACGCCGCCCCGCGTCCTGCGCCTGGAGCAGCAGCGCGGCCAGGATGTCGACCTTGACGATGCTCGCCGTGTCGAAGGCGGACCCGCCGAAGACGGCGCTCTCGCCGGAGTCGAGTTGCAGCACCGCCGCCGACACCCGTGCGCCGGACGGCACGGTCACCGACGCCATCGCCTTGGCCAGTAGCGCCGTCCGGTCCACCGCCGACGGCTCGGTCACGGGTTCCACCGGGGCCTCCTCGCCCGCCCCGGCCGAGGCGGAGGCCGAGGGCGATCCCGACGACGGTACGGCCGCGCTCCCCGCGTGCGCCCGCGCCTTCACACAGACCGTTCCGCCCCCCGTGACCCCGCACACCCCGACGGCGACGAGCGCGGCGAGGAGGGGCGCACGGCGCCGGGACGGGCGCGCACGACGGCGAGAGCGGGCTTTGGGGGACTCCATGCCCACGATGCTCGGGGCCGGGACTGTGCGCCGGGTTGGGCGGGCATGAGACGGGGATCAGGGATCGCTGAGACTCCCGTGAGGACGGCGGCGCCCGCGTCCGCGGCCCCGCACAAGCTCGCCGGCATCCCCCCGATAGGGTCGGTGACCGTGGCGAACAAGAACATTCCCGACCCCGGCTTCTCCGACGACGACGGCTCCGCCGACCCCCGGCTGAGCGCGGCGCTCGCCGCCTGGGCAGAGGACCGCGGGGCCCTCGGGCCGGTCCTGGAGGCGCTGAAGGGCGCCCGTCTGCTCGTCCCGGTCGTCGCCGTGCTCGGCGAGGCGGAGGAGGACGAGCGGGGGCTGCGCCGCGAGAAGACCAGCGACATGGCCGTCCCCACCCTGAAGGCCGGCGGCCGTACCGCGCTGCCCGCGTTCACCTCCACCGACTCCCTCGCCCGCTGGGACCCGCAGGCCCGCCCGGTCGCCGTACCCCTGCACCAGGCGCTGCAGGCCGCCGCGCACG
This sequence comes from Streptomyces sp. AF1A, assembly GCF_047340315.1. Lineage (NCBI taxonomy): Bacteria > Bacillati > Actinomycetota > Actinomycetes > Kitasatosporales > Streptomycetaceae > Streptomyces > Streptomyces sp. AF1A. The sequence goes on along the minus strand of NZ_JBLEBI010000129.1, from coordinate 16,300 downwards.
AGAAGGCCGACACGGTCGTGCTCGATCTCGCCGGGCCGGTGCCCTTCGAGCTGACCGGACCGGCGCTGCTCGCGCTCGCCGAGGGCCGCACCAGCACCGACCCGCTCACCGACCCGGCGGTCGTGGAGGCCGTCCGCACGGCCGTGGCGGCGGAGCCCGCCGTGCTGCGCGCCCACCTCGGCCCCGGACGGGCCGACGGCACCCTCGCGCTGGTCCTGGACCCGGCCGCCCCGCCCGCCGAGGCCGCCCGCGCGGTCGCCGGGCGCCTCGCCGCCGACGAGACGCTGAGGGCCCGCCTGGTGCGCGGCCTCGACCTGGCAGTGCTGCCGGCCGGGGCGACACCTCCGGGCGAGCCCTTGTACGTACGATGACCGGCTAGCCGTAGACCGGGCCGGTGTACTTCTCGCCCGGTCCCTGGCCCGGCTCGTCCGGGACGATCGAGGCCTCGCGGAAGGCCAGCTGCAGCGACTTCAGCCCGTCGCGCAGCGGGGCCGCGTGGAAGGAGCTGATCTCCGTCGTGCTCGCGTCCAGCAGGCCGGCGAGCGCGGTGATCAGCTTGCGGGCCTCGTCCAGGTCCTTGTACTTGTCCCCCTCCTCGCTGAGCCCGAGCTTCACGGCGGCGGCGCTCATCAGGTTGACGGCGACCGTCACGATCACCTCGACGGCGGGGACCTCGGCGATGTCCCGGGTCATCGCGTCGAAGTCGGGGTTCTCAGGAGAGGTCTCACTCATGGCCCACACCCTATGCGGTCCCCGATTGCGTCTTCTCGATTAGGCCCCGTCAAGCGATCCTGCTAACCTGGTGGACGACCGGCCGGACAGACTTGCCCGGCCCACAAGTGGAGGCTCCGATCTCCCACCCGACCGTCCCCCGGGACGGCGGGTCACCCGGTCAGGCGGCCACCATCGTTCCGTACGGACGATGGAGCCGCCCGAGAGTGCGCCCCGCGGTCACCGCGGCGGTGCTCCGGTAGTCATTGGAGCCCCGCCTGTGATCGTCCGGGGCATTTTTTCTGCTTCGGCGCGGTTCGGTCTAACGAAAAGAGACGTACGCGGCTGTCCGCCAGACAACCGTGTGGTGCTACCGAGGAGGATCCATCAGCGCCGAGCCCCGCATCAACGACCGGATTCGCGTTCCCGAGGTGCGACTTGTCGGTCCCAGTGGCGAGCAGGTCGGCATCGTGCCGCTCGCGAAGGCACTGGAGCTTGCGCAGGAGTACGACCTGGACCTGGTCGAGGTCGCGGCGAACGCCCGTCCGCCCGTGTGCAAGCTCATGGACTACGGGAAGTTCAAGTACGAGTCGGCCATGAAGGCCCGTGAGGCGCGCAAGAACCAGGCGCACACGGTCATCAAGGAGATGAAGCTCCGGCCGAAGATCGACCCGCACGACTATGACACCAAGAAGGGTCACGTCGTCCGGTTCCTCAAGCAGGGCGACAAGGTCAAGATCACGATCATGTTCCGTGGTCGCGAGCAGTCCCGGCCCGAGCTGGGCTACCGACTGCTGCAGCGGCTGGCGGAGGACGTCCAGGACCTCGGGTTCGTGGAGTCGAACCCGAAGCAGGACGGCCGCAACATGATCATGGTCCTCGGTCCGCACAAGAAGAAGACCGAGGCGATGGCCGAGGCCCGCCAGGCGCAGGAGGCCCGCAAGGCCGAGGCGAAGGCGAACCCCGGCAAGTCGCAGAACCCTGCCGAGGCTCAGGCACCGTCCGAGGAGCCTGCCGAGGCGTGATCCCGGGGGACCCCGCGGTCCCCAGGACGTAACCGATACACATGCGACGCTCCATCGTGCCCGGTTTTCGCGACCGGGCACGGGAGCGCCACCGACGAGGAGAGAACGGCGCTATGCCGAAGAACAAGTCGCACAGCGGTGCCAGCAAGCGCTTCAAGGTCACCGGCTCCGGCAAGGTGCTCCGTGAGCGCGCCGGCAAGCGCCACCTGCTCGAGCACAAGTCGTCCCGCGTGACGCGTCGCCTCACCGGCAACGCCGAGATGGCCCCGGGCGACGCCGCGAAGATCAAGAAGCTTCTCGGCAAGTGACGCCGCGGCGCCGACCGAGCGCCATGCGTCTGGACCGGGACCCATTCGTTTCCGGGTCGTGTGAGGACCCCCACGACCCCGCTACAAGGAGTTAAGAAGTGGCACGCGTCAAGCGGGCAGTCAACGCCCACAAGAAGCGCCGGGCGATCCTCGAGCAGGCCTCCGGCTACCGCGGTCAGCGTTCGCGCCTGTACCGCAAGGCCAAGGAGCAGGTCACCCACTCGCTGGTCTACAACTACAACGACCGCAAGAAGCGCAAGGGCGACTTCCGTCAGCTGTGGATCCAGCGCATCAACGCCGCCGCCCGCGCCAACGGCATCACCTACAACCGCTTCATCCAGGGTCTGAAGGCCGCGAACGTCGAGGTCGACCGCAAGATCCTGGCCGAGCTGGCCGTCAACGACGCCAACGCCTTCGCCGCGCTCGTCGAGGTCGCGCAGAAGGCGCTGCCGAGCGACGTCAACGCGCCCAAGGCGGCGTGACCCCGCGTCGGCCGCACAGCCGACGCTCACTGGACCCGCAGGCTCTCGTGGCTTGCGGGTCCCGCTGTTGTGTGGGTGGCCCGTTGTCCGGGTCGGCCGTCGTCCGGGTGGCCCGCTGTCCGGGGCGGCCCGGCCCGTCGTACGGCCGCGGGTGCGTCGCGCCTGCCCGCGCGGTTCCCCGCTCCCCCGGCGGGGCGCCGCCGGTGCCGTTGGCTTCTCGAGAGCACCGGCACCCGGGCCCGCGCCGGTGAGCGAGACTGGTGCCGCAGCCCACGATCTCCTGAAAGCGAAGAACAAGGATGCCCCTCCCCGAGCTGATCTCCCCCCGGTCCGCCCGTGTCAGTGCCGCCCGGCGGCTCGCCAAGCGGAACTTCCGGGGCAGGGACCGGCTGTTTCTCGCGGAGGGGCCGCAGGCCGTCCGGGAGGCCGCCGGGCATCGGGGAGCGGACGGCATGCCCACCCTCGTGGAGCTGTTCGCCACCGTGGAGACCGCGGAGCGGTACGCCGACATCGTCGCCGACGCGCGCGGCGCCGGGGCGCGGGTGCACCTGGCCTCCGACGAGGTCATCGCCGACATCTCCACGACCGTCACACCGCAGGGCCTCGTCGGGGTGTGCCGGTTCCTGGACACCCCGTTCGACGGCATCCTCGCCGCCCGGCCGAAGCTGGTCGCCGTCCTCGCCCATGTGCGGGATCCCGGGAACGCCGGGACCGTGCTCCGGTGCGCCGACGCCGCCGGCGCCGAGGCCGTGGTCCTCACCGACGCCTCCGTCGACCTGTACAACCCCAAGGCCGTCCGGGCCTCCGTCGGCTCGCTGTTCCACCTGCCCGTGGCCGTCGGCATCCCCGTCGAAGCGGCCGTGGACGGGCTCAAGCGCGCCGGCGTGCGCGTCCTCGCCGCCGACGGCGCGGGCGACCGCGACCTGGACCAGGAGCTGGACAAGGGCACGATGGGCGGCCCCACCGCCTGGGTGTTCGGCAACGAGGCCTGGGGGCTGCCGCAGGAGACCCGCGCCCTCGCGGACGCCGTCGTACGCGTCCCGATCCACGGAAAGGCCGAGAGCCTGAACCTCGCCACGGCCGCCGCCGTATGTCTCTACGCGTCGGCCCGTGCGCAGCGCGCCTCCGGAGGGTGCCGCTCCGTCACCCTGAGCTAGTAGGGTGGCCAGCTCGGGGCCCTGCGCGGTCTGAGAGGTGGGGTACGGGGATGAGTGTGGCCGGCACGAGCACCGCGCCGGAGGAGCGGGACGCGCCGCGCGCACCCGCGCCCCGCTGCGCCGACCACACCGGCATCGACCCCGACCAGCTGCCCGACGGCCTGGTCGTCGCGGACGAGCAGGGCCGTGTCGTGTGTTTCAACGCCGCCGCCGTACGCATCACCGCCGTACGGGCCGCCGACGCCCTCGGGCAGCCCCTGGAGAAGGCGCTGCCGCTGGAGGATCTCGAGGGGCGGCGCTGGTGGCAGCTCACCGACCCCTACGGCGGGCTCGCGATCCGGGTCCGGCAGCCGGAGCGCAACCTCCTGCTGCCCGGCGGCAGGGAGGTGCTGGTCTCCGCCCGGTACGTGCGCGGCGAGCCGCTCGGGCCCGTCCAGCAAGTCGTCGTCTGCCTGCGCGACACCGAGGCGCGCCGCCGCACCGAGCGCAGCCACGCCGAGCTGATCGCCACCGTCGCCCACGAGCTGCGTTCCCCGCTGACCTCCGTGAAGGGCTTCACGGCCACGCTCCTCGCCAAGTGGGAGCGGTTCACCGACGACCAGAAGCGGCTGATGCTGGAGACCGTGGACGCCGACGCCGACCGCGTCACCCGGCTCATCGCCGAGCTGCTCGACATCTCGCGGATCGACTCGGGCCGCCTCGAGGTGCGCCGGCAGCCGGTCGACATCGGGGCCGCCGTCTCCCGGCACATCCAGGCCCATGTCGCCGCCGGCCGGCCCGCCGACCGCTTCCTGCTGCGCATCGCGCAGCCGCTGCCCGCGCTCTGGGCCGACCCCGACAAGATCGACCAGGTCCTGAGCAATCTGCTGGAAAATGCCGTGCGGCACGGCGCGGGAACCGTCACCATTGACGTCACGCCCACGGCGTCCCCCCGCGAGGGCGAGGAAGCCGGCACGTCGGTCACGGTGAGCGACGAGGGGCCCGGCATCCCGGAGGAGTCCATGAACCGCGTCTTCACCCGCTTCTGGCGGGGCAGCAAGCGCGGCGGCACGGGTCTCGGGCTGTACATCGTCAAGGGCATCGTCGAGGCCCACGGCGGCACCATCACGGTCGGCCGCGCCGCCGGTGGCGGCGCCGAGTTCCGATTTACGTTGCCCGTGGGCGCCCCGGCCTATCTCGCCTGAGGACGGCAGAGAACAGCCGGAGAGCGGCCCGCGGGCGCATTCGTCTGCCTCCACCCCGTTAGACTCGGCCTTTGGCACCTTTGTGTCCTTCACACGGCCCTCAGGAAACCCGGAGTCGGTGACGGGGACCATCCGCCAGTGGGCACCTCCCAGCGTCAGCTGGGGGACAATCGGAAGCACGGGAAGAGATGTCGGCACCCAATAAGTCGTACGACCCAGTCGAGGTCGAGGCGTTGAAACCGGAACAGATCGAGCGCATGCGGGACGAGGCGCTCGCCGCCTTCGCCGCCGCGGGTTCCCTCGACGCGCTCCACGAGGCCAAGGTCGCCCACACCGGCCCCGCCTCCCCGCTGGCCCTCGCCAACCGCGAGATCGGCGCCCTGCCCCCGCACGCCAAGGCCGACGCCGGCAAGCGCGTCGGCATGGCCCGCGGCGCGGTCAACAAGGCCCTGGCCGCGCGCCAGGCCGAACTGGAGGCCGAGCGCGACGCCCGCGTGCTGGTGGAGGAGGACGTCGACGTCACGCTGCCGTACGACCGCGTGCCGGCCGGCGCCCGCCACCCGCTGACCACGCTCTCGGAGCGCATCGAGGACATCTTCGTGGCCATGGGCTACGAGGTCGCCGAGGGCCCGCAGGTCGAGGCCGAGTGGTTCAACTTCGACGCCCTGAACATCGGCCCGGACCACCCGGCCCGCGGCGAGGCCGACACCTTCTTCGTGCAGGGGCCGGACGGCGGCACCGAGTCCGGCATCGTGCTGCGCACCCACACCTCGCCCGTCCAGATCCGCTCGCTGCTCGACCGCGAGCTGCCGGTCTACGTGATCTGCCCGGGCCGCGTGTACCGCACGGACGAGCTGGACGCCACGCACACCCCCGTCTTCCACCAGGTCGAGCTGCTGGCGGTGGACGAGGGCCTGACCATGGCCGACCTCAAGGGCACCCTGGACCACATGGTCCAGTCGCTGTTCGGCGAGGGCATGAAGACCCGGCTGCGTCCGAACTTCTTCCCCTTCACCGAGCCGAGCGCCGAGATGGACATGCTCTGCTACGTCTGCAAGGGCGAGTCCGTCGGCAACCCCGACCGTCCCTGCCGCACCTGCTCCAGCGAGGGCTGGATCGAGCTGGGCGGCTGCGGCATGGTCAACCCGCGGGTGCTCACCGCCTGCGGCGTCGACCCGGAGAAGTACAGCGGCTTCGCCTTCGGGTTCGGCATCGAGCGGATGCTGATGTTCCGCCACAACGTCGAGGACATGCGAGACATGGTCGAGGGTGACGTCCGGTTCACCCGGCCGTTCGGGATGGAGATCTGATGCGGGTCCCGCTTTCTTGGCTGCGGGAGTACGTCGACCTGCCGGCGACGGAAACCGGCCGCGACGTCCAGGAGAAGCTCGTCTCGGCCGGGCTCGAGGTCGAGACCGTCGAGCAGCTCGGCGCCGACCTCAAGGGCCCGCTGGTCGTCGGCCAGGTGCTGACCATCGAGGAGCTCGAGGGCTTCAAGAAGCCGATCCGGTTCTGCACCGTCGACGTCGGCCAGGCCAACGGCACCGGTGAGCCCCAGGAGATCGTCTGCGGCGCCCGCAACTTCGCGGTCGGCGACAAGGTCGTCGTGGTCCTGCCCGGTGCCACCCTGCCCGGCGGCTTCTCCATCTCCGCCCGCCAGACCTACGGCCGGACGTCCCACGGCATGATCTGCTCGTCCGACGAGCTGGGCATGGGCGACGACGGCAGCCACGGCATCATCGTGCTGCCGCGGGAGACCGAGGTCGGCAAGGACGCCATCGAGCTGCTGGAGCTCGTCGACGAGGTGCTGGACATCGCCGTCACCGCCAACCGCGGCGACTGCCTGTCCATCCGCGGCGTCGCCCGCGAGACCGCCATCGCCTACGGCCTGCCGCTGCGCGACCCGGCCCTGATCGACGTGCCGGCCCCGAACGCCTACGGCTACCCGGTCCAGGTCTCCGAGCCCCTGGGCTGCGACCGCTTCGTCGCCCGCACGGTCACCGGCCTGCAGCCCGAGGCCCGCTCCCCGATCTGGCTGCAGCGCCGGCTGCAGAAGGTCGGCATGCGCCCGATCTCGCTCGCCGTCGACGTCACCAACTACGTGATGATGGAGCTGGGCCAGCCCCTGCACGCCTACGACCGCAAGCTGGTCCACGGCACGATCGGCGTGCGCCGGGCCCGGGAGGGCGAGAAGCTCGTCACCCTCGACGGCGTCGAGCGCAAGCTGCACTCCGAGGACCTGGTCATCACCGACGACCGCGGTCCCATCGGCCTCGCCGGCGTGATGGGCGGCGCCCACACGGAGATCGCCGACCACGACGACGTCGAGAACGCCACGACCGACGTGGTCATCGAGGCGGCCCACTTCAACGCCGTGTCGATCGCCCGCACGGGCCGGCGCCACAAGCTGCTGTCCGAGGCGTCCCGCCGCTTCGAGCGCGGCGTCGACCCGCAGGCCGCGGCGGCCGCCGCCCAGCGCACGGTGGACCTGCTGGTGCTGCTCGCGGGCGGCACCGCCGAGGCGGGCGTCACCGAGGTCGTCGCGCCCTCGGCCCCGCACACCATCACCGTCCCGGCCGACCACCCGGACAAGGTCGCGGGCGTCGTCTACGGCCGCGAGACGGTCGTGCGCCGGCTCCAGGAGGTCGGCTGCGACGTCTACGGGCAGGACGAGCTGGTCGTCACCGTCCCGTCCTGGCGTCCCGACCTGGCCGACCCCAACGACCTCGCCGAGGAGGTCATCCGGCTCGAGGGCTACGAGAACCTGCCCTCCACGCTGCCCAAGCCGCCCTCGGGCCGCGGCCTGACCCACCGTCAGCGGCTGCACCGCAGGGTCGGCCGGGCGCTGGCCGGCGCGGGCTACGTCGAGGCGCCGACCTACCCGTTCGTCGGCGAGCAGGTCTTCGACCAGCTCGGCCTGGAGGCCGACGACCCGGCCCGCCGCGTCGTGAAGCTGGTCAACCCGCTCAGCGACGAGGAACCCGCGCTGCGCACCACGCTGCTGCCGGGCCTGCTGGCCGCGCTGCGGCGCAACGACGGCCGCGGTTCGCACGACCTGGCGCTGTTCGAGACCGGGCTGGTGTTCCACCCCCGCGAGGAGCAGCGCGCCGCCGGGCACCTGCCCGTCGACCGCCGCCCCACCGACGAGGAGATCGCGGAGCTGAACGCCGCGCTGCCCGAGCAGCCGCGGCACGTCGCGGTCGTGCTCACGGGCGCCCGCGAGCAGGCCGGCTGGTGGGGCAAGGGGCGCCCGGCGGACTGGGCCGACGCGGTCGAGGCCGGGCGCATGGTCGCCCGGGAGGCCGGCGCCGAGCTGATCGTCCGCAAGGGCGCCTACGGCCCGTGGCACCCCGGCCGCTGCGCGGAACTGGTGGTCGCCGCCGACGGCGCGCAGACGGTCGTGGGGCACGCGGGAGAACTGCACCCGCGCGTCCTGAAGGCCCTGGGGCTGCCCGAGCGCACCTGCGCGATGGAGCTGAACCTGGACGCGCTGGAGGCGGTGGGCGACGGCGCTCCGCAGGCGCCGCGCATCTCCACCTTCCCGGTCGCCACGCAGGACGTCGCCCTCGTCGTCGACAAGCCGGTCCCCTCCGGCGACGTCGAGGCGGCGCTGCGCGAGGGCGCCGGTGAACTGCTCGAGTCCATCCGGCTGTTCGACGTCTACGAGAACGCCGAGCAGCTGGGCGAGGGCAGGAAGTCGCTGGCGTACGCGCTGCGCTTCCGCGCCGGTGACCGGACGCTGACCGTGGACGAGGCGTCCGCCGCCCGCGATGCGGCTGTCGCCCTCGCCGGCGAGCGCACGGGTGCGGTGCTGAGGGCCTGATCCCCCGGCAAGGGGCTTCTCGTCGGCCGGCCGCGGGGTGTCCGCGGCCGGCCGATGCGCTTCCGGCACCGGGCCATAACTGCATAAATGCACGCTGACCAGGGTGTTTCTCACTCGTTCGGGTGATCGTGCACGGTGATCCGGCCCTTGTGGGTCCCGCCGTCGACAGAATCGGACCGGCCTTTCGGGGTCGGTCCGTCTGCTCTGTCAGGGCCCATCTGGGGGACCAGTGGCATGATCCGCATCAAGGCACGGGCGCCCACCGCGCGAGGAGCCGCACTGCCCACGCTCTGGGGAACGGCGGCGGTCACCTACAAGCTCGGCTGCCCCCTCGCCCAGCAGGACGGGCTCGGCGCCCGCATCCTCACCAGCGCCGTCTTTCTCGCCGTCGGCACCGGCCTCATAGCCCACGTCCGCCGTGCCCTGCTGCGCGAACTGCGGCTCGCCCGGCGCGCGGCGCGGGCCGCGCAGAGCGTCGTACTGCGGCCGCTGCCGCCGCGCCTGGACGGACTGCACGTCGCCGCGGCCCAGTTGTCCGCCGACCGGGGCGCGAGCGTCGGCGGCGACCTGTACGAGGCGATCGCCACGGAGCACGGGGTCCGGGTGGTGATGGGCGACGTACGAGGGCACGGCCTGGCCGCCCTCGGCACCGTCGCCGCCCTCCTCGGCAGCTTCCGCGAGGCCGCCCACGACGAGCCCGAACTGGGCGGGGTGCTCCGCAGACTGGACCGCGCCCTGGCCCGGCACCTGCGTGAACGGGCCCGCGCCGAACACCCCGCGCACGGCGGCCCGGACCCCGACCACCCGGTCGCCGAGGAGTTCGTCACCGTCCTGCTCCTGGAGATCGCCCCGGACGGCGGCCTGCGCGCCCTCAACTGCGGGCATCCATGGCCGTATCTGCTCCGGGGCACAGGCGTCGAACCCCTGACCCGCGCGGACCCGCTGCCGCCGCTGGGCCCGTTCCCGCTGCCGGACGAACCGGAGGCCGGCCCCTGCGGTCACCTGCGTCCCGGCGAGTCGCTGGTCCTGTTCACCGACGGCGTGGAGGACGCCCGGGACGGCCGGGGCCGGTTCTTCTCGCTGCCTGACGCGCTGCACACGGCCGTACGCGATCAACCGGTCACGCCCCAGGCGGTGCTGCGCACGGTCTTCACGGCTCTGCTGCACCACACGGCCGGCCGGCCGACCGACGACACCGCACTCCTGGTCCTGCGCAACGACCGGAGGCAGGTCCCGCTCCCGGGCGCGCGGGGCGCCGTGCGCCAGGCCCCCGCCGACCCGCGGCCGGCCGCGCACCGCCCGTCGCACCTCACCGGACACCCGGCCAAGCCACCGCTGTTCGAGGGGGAGCCGGCGGCCTGGCCGGCCTCTTGCGAGGGATCTCAGTCAACCGGCTGACCACGCTGAGCGACACCGCACGCACACAGCGGATGCGAGTACTCCGTTCACACCCCGTGTGAAGGCGGAGCCACTACCCTGACGACACCAGGCACTCGGGGGGCATCCCATGCAGCCCAACACTCTGCTCGACGCCATCCTGGACGAGGCGGGGATCTCGCACGCGGGCCTCGCCGCCCATGTGAACCAGGCGGGCCGCAGAAGGGGCCTCGCGCTCCGCTACGAACACACCGCCGTGGCCCGGTGGTTGAAGGGGCAGCGGCCCCGCGGCCAGGTGCCCGACCTGATCTGCGAGGTGCTGGCCGCCCGGCTGCACCGGCCGGTGACCCTGGACGACATCGGCCTCGGGGTGCCCGGAGAGCCCAGTACCCCGCACATGGGCTCGCTGTCCGGCTTCGTGGAGCGGGCCACCGCCCTGTGGCGCTCCGACGAACAGCAGCGCCCCCATGTGCTGGGCGCCCCCGCCGTCACCGGCACGCCTGCCGTGATGCCGGTGTGGGAGTGGGAGAACCCGCCGGAGGACGTCGACGTCTCCCGTGGCGGCCGGCACCGGGTCACCCCGGCCGACATCGAGATGCTGCGCGCCGCCCGCACGCACTACGAGCAGATGTACCGGAAGGCCGGCGGCATCGCGACCCGCGCCCGCATCGTCGGCTTCCTCAACGCCGAGGCGGCACCGCTGCTGCGGGGCAGCTACACCGACGCGACCGGACGCCAACTGCACCGGGCCACGGGCGGGTTGGTCGCCATCGCCGGGATCTGCGCCTACGACTCGGACGCGCACGGGCTCGCCCAGCGCTACTTCCACCAGGCGCTCAGGCTCGCCAAGGCCAGTGGTGACCGGGGACTCGGGGCCTACGTCATAGCGCTGCTGGTCAACCAGTCGCTGTTCATGCGGGAGTACCGCCAGGCCGTGGCCTTCGCCGAGGCCGCGCTGCGTGCCGCGGGCAAGCACATCACCCCGGCGCTCGCCTCCGACCTGTACGCGATGCAGGCCAAGGCCTACGCCCACCTCGGCGACTCGACCAGCGCCCTGTCCTGCATCCGGCGGGCGGAGGCCGCCGCCGAACGCATCCGGCGCGGATACGAGCCCGACGAGACCGGCTACGTCCAGCCCGGCCTGGTCAACGTGCAGGTGGCCGAGGCGCTGTTGAGTCTCGGGGAGCTCGCGGCCGCCTGCGAGCACGCGGCGGCCGCCGTGGACAACCCGGCCCACGACCGGGGGCGGGTGCACCGGCTGGCGATGCTGAGCACGATCGAGCTGCGCCAGGGCAACGCGGACAAGGCCGTGGTCACCGCCGTGCAGATGGCCGAGCAGGCGCGCGGAATGGAGTCCCAGCGGCTGCGCGACAGACTCCGCGCGGTGCGCGAGCATCTGGTGCGCTGCGGGTCGGCCGGGACCGCCGAGGCGGCGGAGCTCATCGACGGGGCGCTGCGCGTACCGCTGTAGGCGCTCTGTGGGCACACAGTCCCTGCTGCGATATTGCCACTTACTCGGCGGAAGGTGGCAGAACCGTGCAGTGGACGAAACAGAACGAACAAACTGTGTATGAAAACCGCTGGTTCAGCGTCAATCTCGCTGATGTGGAGCTGCCGGACGGCCGGCACCTCGACCACTTCCTGATCCGGCTGCGGCCGGTGGCCGTGGCCACGGTGGTCAACGAGGCCAACGAGGTCCTCCTGCTGTGGCGCCACCGCTTCATCACGGACAGCTGGGGCTGGGAACTCGCGGCGGGCGTCGTCGAGGACGGCGAGGACATCGCGAGCGCGGCCGCCAGGGAACTGGAGGAGGAGACCGGCTGGCGGCCGGGGCCCCTGCACCACCTCATGAGCGTGGAGCCGTCCAACGGCCTCACCGACGCCCGGCACCACATCTACTGGTCGGAGCGGGGCGAGTACGTCGGACACCCCGTGGACGACTTCGAGTCGGACCGCCGGGAGTGGGTCTCCCTCAAACTCGTGCCCGACCTGATCGCCCGTGGGGAGGTCCCGGCCGCCAACATGGCGGCCGCGTTACTCCTGCTGCACCACCTCAGGCTCGCCGAGGGCCAGTAGTCCGCCCTCAGGCTCACCCGGGGCCAGTGGCCCGCGCGAGCCGGCCTCGGGCCAGGAGCCCGCCCTCGGGTTCGCCAAGGGCCGGCAGCCCGCTCAGCGAGCGGCCAGCGCCTGCCAGACCGTCACCACGAGCGCACCGAGCGCCGTCAGCACGGCGAGCGAGGGCAGCGGCCAGCGCGCGTGTTCCAGCGAGACCATCCGGGAGTTCAGCTCGTCCAGCTCCTTGGCGGTCTCCTCGGTGCGGTGGCTGAGCAGCGCCAGGCCGCCCTCGACCCTGGCGTAGGCCACGTCGAGGCGGCGCCGTAACTCTGCGAGTTCTCCCTGGACCACGGGATGCTCCGGATCGGCGGTCACGGGTTCACTCCTTTCCGTAGTCGAACGGGTTGTTCCGCTTCCCTTGCATGCGCATGGAGAGTCAACTCGCCAGGTCGGCGCGTGGGGAGCGTGTGCGAGCGGCATATGCGTGCCCGGTGCGCACACGGCGTGTGAAACGGACGGGCCCGGCACCGAGGATCGGTGCCGGGCCCGGGGGCGTCGCGGACGGTAATCAGCCGTAGGTGTAGAACCCCGAGCCGGTCTTCCGGCCCAGCCGGCCCGCCTCGACCATGCGCTGCAGCAGCGGGGGAGCGGCGTACAGCGGCTCCTTGTACTCGGCGTACATCGAGTTGGCGATGGAGACGATCGTGTCCAGGCCGATCAGGTCGGACAGCTTCAGCGGGCCCATCGGGTGGGCGCAGCCCATCTCCATGCCGTTGTCGATGTCCTCGCGGCTCGCGATGCCCGACTCGAACATCCGGATGGCGGACAGCAGGTAGGGCACCAGCAGCGCGTTCACCACGAACCCCGAGCGGTCCTGGGCGCGGATGGCGTGCTTGCCGAGCACCTTCTCGGCGAAGACCTGGGCGCGGCCGAGGGTGCCCTCGGAGGTGGTGAGCGCCGGGATCAGCTCGACCAGCTGCTGCACCGGGGCGGGGTTGAAGAAGTGGATGCCGACGACGTGGTCCGGGCGGGCGGTGGCCACCGCCAGCTTCACCAGCGGGATCGAGGAGGTGTTGGAGGCCAGGATCGCGTCCGGCCGGGTCACCACCTGGTCGAGCACCTGGAAGATCTCGGTCTTGACCGGCTCGCTCTCCACGACCGCCTCGATCACGAGGTCGCGGTCGGCGAACTCGCCGAGGTCGGTGGTGAAGCTCAGCCGCTCCTGCGTGGCGTCCCGCTCCTCCTCGGAGATCTTGCCGCGCTCGGTCGCCTTGGCCAGGGAGTTGAACAGCCGGGTACGGCCGATCTCCAGGGCCTCGCCGGTGGTCTCGGCGACCTTCACGTCCAGTCCGGCGCGGGCGCACACCTCGGCGATGCCCGCGCCCATCTGGCCGCAGCCCACGACTCCGACGCGCTCGATGTCGCTCACATCGTCCCCTTCGCTGGTTCTGCTGGGTCTCGGCAGACCTCCGGGTTCGGCGCCTGCTCCGATCGTGCACGTTACCGCCAAGTATCGATGATCGATCGCCTGGGTGGGAGCATTCTTGGGCGCACAACGTTCCGTGGCCGGGCGGATCCGGAGAGTCTGGAGTGCGGATGGGGCGCATGTCACGGCGGGCCTTCACGCTGGCGGCGCTGTCGGCCGTGGGCACGGCCGCGTGCGACACGGGGGCGGCACCGGCGAGCGGGGCGCACGGGACCGGGCGGACGCGGGGGACCGGCGCGGCCGCGGGGACGGCCGGCGCGGGGGCGCGCGGCGCCCTGGCCGCGACGCGGATGCGGGGCGTGTGGATGGCGACCGTGGAGAACCGGGACTGGCCCTCACGCCCCGGCCTGAGCGCCGCCGCGCAGCGCGCGGAACTAACCGCGCATCTCGACCGGGCGGTCCGCGACCGGCTGAACACGGTGATTCTCCAGGTGCGGCCCACCGCCGACGCCCTGTGGCCGTCACCGTACGAGCCCTGGTCCGAGTTCCTCACCGGCACCCAGGGCCGGGACCCGGGGTGGGACCCGCTGGGCACGGCCGTGCGCGAGGCCCATGCGCGGGGCCTGGAACTGCACGCCTGGTTCAACCCGTACCGGATCGCGACCCACGCCGACCCGGGCCGTCTCGCGCCCTCCCACCCGGCCCGCCAGCACCCCGACTGGGTGGTGCGGTACGCCGAGGGGCTCTACTACAACCCGGGCCTGCCCGAGGTCCGCGCCTTCGTCCAGCGGGCGATGCTCGACGCGGTCGCCAAGTACCCCGTGGACGCGGTCCACTTCGACGACTACTTCTACCCCTACCCGGTCGCCGGGCAGACCTTCGACGACGACGCCGCCTACGACCGGCACGGCGGCGACTTCGCCGGCCGGGCCGCCTGGCGGCGCGACAACACCGACCGGCTGGTCAGGGAGATGGCGGCGGGCATCCAGCGGGTCCGGCCGGGCACCCGGTTCGGGATCAGCCCGTTCGGGGTCTGGCGCAACGCCTCGGACGACGCGCGCGGCTCCGACACCCGGGCGGGCATCCAGACGTACGACGACCTCTACGCGGACACCCGCACCTGGGTGCGTGAACGGTGGATCGACTACGTCGTCCCGCAGCTGTACTGGCCCATCGGCTTCGCCGACGCCGACTACGCGACCCTGGTGGACTGGTGGGCCTCGGTCGCCGCGGGCACCGGGACCCGGCTCCACATCGGGGAGGCCCTCTACCTGGCGGGGGCGGCCGGGCAGCCCGCGGCCTGGCAGGATCCGGCCGAGCTGTCCCGGCACCTCACCCTCGCCGCCCGCCACCCGCAGGTGAGCGGGCATGTGTTCTTCGCCGCCAGGGACGTGGCGGCGGACCCGATCGGCGCGATGGCACACGTGGTCGCCGACCACTACGAGCGGCCGGCGAAGCCACCGCGGTGAGCTAGTGCTGTTGTTGCTCTTCCTTGTGCTTGACCTGGCAGTCGGGTCCGGGGGACATGATCGCCTCGTGCCCGTCCGGGAAGCGGACGCGGTAGGGCGGCTTGCCCTCCGGTCCCATCACTTCGACGACCTCACTGACCTGGTCGTGCTGACCGACCACCCTGCCGTGCTGGACAAGGCGGTCGCCCTTGGCTGCGCGCATGTGCAGGCCCTCCTCACGATCACGACCGCTGCGTGACGGCGATGCACACGAGCACCGCGACGGCGGTCAAGGGCGCGGCCGTCGTGAAGTGCTCGCCCAGCAGCAGCGCCGACCACACCAGTGTGAGCAGCGGCTGGGCCAACTGCAACTGGCTGGCCCGGGGGACGCCGACGACCGCCATGCCCCGGTACCAGACGACCAGACCGAGGAACTGGGAGCCCAGCGCGACCCACAGCAGACCGGTGATGCCGTGCCAGGTGAGATGCACCGGCTCGTGCGACAGCGCCAGCGCGGCGCCGGGCACGCTGAGCGGAAGGCACAGCACCAGCGCCCAGCCGACGACCTCCCAGCCCGGCATGACCCGCGCGAGCCGGCCGCCCTCGGTGTATCCGGCCGCGCACACCAGCAGGGCCGCGAACAGAAAGCCGTCGGCGGCCGTGAGCGCGCCACCGCTCTGGGCGACGGTGAACGCCAGCACCGCCGCCGCGCCCGCGACCGCCGCGAGCCAGAACCGGCGTGAGGGTCGCCGGCCGGTGCGCAGCGCCGCGCACACGGCCGTGGTCAGGGGCAGCAGCCCGACCACGACGGCCGCGTGCGCGGTGGTGGAGGTCTGCAGGGCGAGGGTGGTCAGCAGCGGGAACCCCACCACCACGCCGGCCGCGACGACGGCCAGCCCCGGCAGATGGCGCCGCTCGGGCGGCCGTACGCGCAGCGCGAGCAGACAGCCGCCCGCCACGAGGGCGGCGAGGGCACTGCGGACGGCCACCAGCGACCAGGGGCCGAAGCCCTGCAGGCCCCAGGCGGTGGCCGGGAAGGTCAGCGAGAAGGAGGCGACGCCCAGGGCCGCCAGCGCGGTGCCGAGCCCGCGGCGCTCCCGGGGAGCGGTGACTGCTATCGGGGTCGGCGCAGTAGCGCTACTCTGTTTCCTCATGGATCAGCGTAGCAGCGTCGACGAGCTGGCAGAACAGCTTCGACGGGAACTCGACCGCTACTCACCGGGCGGAAAGCTGCCGTCGAGCCGGGCGCTGGTCGAGCGGTTCCGGGTGAGCCCGGTGACCGTCTCGCGCGCCCTCGCCCAGCT